>NZ_JAAKXY010000004.1:300000-577953 GCF_011043775.1 Natronolimnobius sp. AArcel1
GATTAGCGGGCCCCTGTGGCGTCTACGGACGGTGAAGGCAACGGGGTTACTCCTCGGGAGGACGCCGCAGCCGAAACCCGGTCCTTCTTAGCGTCGCCGCCACTACTGACGGCCATGGAACGACGGCAGCCACCACAGACCGAAGAGGGTTGGTACGTCCTGCACGACTTCCGGTCGATTGACTGGGATGCCTGGCGCGACGCACCGGACCACCGGCGCTCGCAGGCGATCGACGAGGGAATTGAGTATCTCGCCGCCGCCGAGCGCGTCGACGACGCTGACGAGGGCGACTCCGCGACGTTCTCCGTCCTCGGGCACAAAGCCGACCTGCTCGTTCTTCACCTGCGGCCGACGCTCGCCGATATCGACGCTCTCGAGCGCAGTTTCGAGCACACCGCGCTTGCGGCGTTTACCGAGCGCGAGGACTCGTATCTCTCGGTGACTGAAGTGTCTGGCTACATGTCTCAGGAGTACTTCGAAGAGGGTGAAGAGGTCGAAGACACCGGGATGAAACGCTACATCGAAACCCGGATCAAACCCTCGGTTCCCGACAGCGAGTTCATGAGTTTCTATCCGATGGACAAACGCCGCGCCGCCGAAGACAACTGGTACGACCTGCCATTCGACGAGCGCGCCGAGCACCTCTCGAGTCACGGCGAAATCGGCAAGCAGTACGCGGGTCGAGTCACCCAGATCATCTCCGGCAGCATCGGACTCGACGACTACGAGTGGGGCGTCACGCTGTTCGGAAACGATCCCACGGACGTCAAAGACCTCCTCTACGAGATGCGATTCGATCCGTCGACCTCGCGCTACGCCGAGTTCGGCCAGTTCATCTCCGCGCGACGATTCCCACCCGAAAACCTCGGCGCGTTCCTCGCCGGTGAGCCTGTTCCACAGGAAGGGGCCTCGAGTCCGCACCCATCCGACCATCACCACGGTAACTCGGACAGCGACGGACACCACCACGGTGACGGCGAGTCGGGCGGACACCATCACGGCGGAGACGATGAAAGCGGCGGCCACCACGGCGATGACGGCGAGAGCGTCCGCACCGAACTCGAGGAGTTGGGCGTCTACGCAGGCCAGCCCCACGGCGAGGATATCCACGCCGTCGTGTTGTACTCGGCTGCGGACCCGGACGAGTTGTATGATGAAATCGACGGACTCCGTGCGAACTTCGACCACTACGATACGCACGTGAAAACGGCAGTCTACGAGTCGACCGGCGACGAGGACGCCGAAACTGGCATCGTCAGTCTCTGGGAAACCGAACGGGCGGCCAACACTGCAGCGGGCTTCCTTGCTGACCTTCCCGACGTCGTCCGACAGGCCGGTGACGACGAGGACGACTCGTGGGGAACGATGGGGATGTTCTACACCGTCAAACCCGAACACCGCGGCGACTTCCTCGGCACGTTCGATGAGGCCGGCGAACTCCTCGCAGAGATGGACGGCCACCGGAAGACCGACCTCCTCGCCAACCGCGAGGACGAAAACGACATGTTCATCGCCAGCCGCTGGGACTCGCGCGAAGACGCCATGCAGTTCTTCCGCAGTGATGCCTTCGCCGAAACCGTCGAGTGGGGCCGCGACGTCCTCGCAGACCGACCTC
Source organism: Natronolimnobius sp. AArcel1 (assembly GCF_011043775.1). Lineage (NCBI taxonomy): Archaea > Methanobacteriati > Methanobacteriota > Halobacteria > Halobacteriales > Natrialbaceae > Natronolimnobius > Natronolimnobius sp. AArcel1. The sequence continues at coordinate 301,616 of NZ_JAAKXY010000004.1, forward strand.
GGCACGTCTTCCTCTCGAGCGGACAGGACTGAGACGGGAGACTTGCTGTGTGCACAACCGCACGAAAAACGTGTTTTCGGACGTTATGCTGAGTCTTCGTAGAAGAGGTAGCCGGCAATGCCTGCAAGCCCGAGTGCGAGCGTAATGTACGGCCAGTTGCCGGCTTCTTCGCCCGTAAACCGTGCGTGGCCCGCGACCATAATCGCGAACCCAATGTGGGCAACCGCGGTCGCGAGCAGGAACGCTGCGATATCCATTGTCTGGATATACGACGGTGCGCAGATAGCCATTTCGAAGCCGACTGAGTTGTCAATACTACTCGGACAAACCGATAGCAAACAAAGAGCTACGCTCAGTTACGCGTCGACGTCGTGATCAGGGTCGTCCTCGACAGAGCGCTTCAGCGAGTCGCGGCGAGCCTTGGCGTCTCGGCCAGTCGCCTCGAGCAGGAAGTCGTTTTTCGCGTCGACGGCCTCACCAGCGGCCTCGAGTTCGTCGGGTCCGAGTTCGGTTGGGTCGCGTTCGTGGAACTCGACGCCGAGTTTGTCCTTCTTGCCAGAGTATTCGACGGTACCTGCGACGATTTTCTCGAAGACGGGGTTGTCGGGTTCGCCGATGACGAACAGATCGCTGCCCTTGAACTCCTGTGTATCCGTGATTGGGCCGAAATAGTCCTCAACAGTTGCCTCCATATCAGGGATTCGCTCCTCGAGGTACTCACCGCGGCGCATCTTGTACTCCTTCATGGATTGGAGATACACGGCGGACTGTTTACCTCTTTTCATACCCGACGTTTCGGCGAACCGACACAGTAGCGCACTGAAGCGGTTCACTCTCTCGAAAACACGGCGAAATGGCTGAAAAGCAATCACAGAGACGGGCTGAGTAGCCCGATTGGTCGGTTAGCGCTGTGGTCGCTCACCGAGGTAGCCCTTGCGACAGTCGGGACAGATATCGCCAGCACGCAGGGAAGCACGCGTTTCTGCGGCAACAAACTCACATCGCGGACAAAAGTACTCCATCGGCACGTCTCGGGCGGGGCCAGTGTCCTCGGCCGGGACGGGCGCGTCAGCTGCGCGTTCGATGCCACTGTCGGGAACGGACTCAGCAGTCGATTGCTCGGCTTCAGCGTCACCACCGGCGACAGCAGCCGGTTTCCGACCTGCAGCGAGGTCACGGACTGATACCTCCTCATCCGTTGTGGCATCGCCAGCACTGTCGGCACCGTCGACGGTGTCCGATTTGACCGCCGTCTCGTCGCTGTCGTCATCCGTTCCAGAATCATTCTCGAGGACGACAGCGTCGTCTTCGACTGGCGGTTCGTCGTCGGTATCGGGCCAGGCGGCCGGGTCGTTCTCGGCACCGACTGGTGGGCCGACATCGTCGGTTTCGGGCCACTCGCCGCGCTCACGGTTGCGCTCGCGGGCGGGTTCGTCATCCGAGTCCTCGAGGATTTCTCCGTCGTCGGTTATTGGCTCGCCGTTCTCGTCAGTCGGATACGCTGTGTCCGAATCGGCGTCAGCTGTGTCTGCCGGGGCCGACGTGTCTGGCGACGAGGTGGCGCCAGCGTCGTCCGGGTCCGGGTTCTGGTCCGCCTCATCATCAATAAAGACGGCATCTCGTCCATCAGTGCCTGGTTCGTCGGGTGATGGAGGGTCAGTACGTGCGTTCGCGGTTTCAGCCGATTGGTCGGCTTCGGAGGGCGACTCGAGGGAGTCATCAGCCATCGAGAGACTCGTGACTTCAGTATTTTCACTGATAACGTGTCGATCACCGCAGCGAGCACATTCTTCGTACTCTTGGACGGTAACGACCACCTCGCTGCCTCGTTCTTCGCGTTCGCGTTCAATATCGGGGTCACCGTAATCGTGACCGAGCAGCGAACATCGCAGGACCATTGCTCCACCGTTCCAACTCAGGCCATAAAAAACGTACCGCCTGAAGCGTTCGTCGGGCTGTCATCTCAAGGCGATTCTCTCGAGACAGTCCGGATCAAAGCAGAGAGTGACAACGTGGTGTCGAGAGAGGTTGTGAATTCGTGGCGAAGAATTGTTGGGCAACGACAAACGTCAAATCCCCGGTCATCGAAGGGACAGACGAATGAGAGCCAAGCGGGAGTTCCGAAATCGAGACGGAACGGAGGTTGCGGTACTCGACGAACTCGTCGATCGCGCCGACGACGGAATGACCGTCCTCGAGATCCGAGCGGCCGTCGAGGCAGACATCGATGGACTGGAAGAGGCTCTCTCGAGGCTCAAGTCCGACGGCCTGATCGACGTCGAACGCGACGGTCAGCAGACGGTGATCAAACCGAACGACCGCGTCGTTCCGGACGATCCAGCCGATGCGGAGACTGATGACTCGCTCGTTGAGCGACTCCGCGACCGATTCGGCTTGTGAGACGACTAACCAACAGTCAGTGACGATTTTCGACCCCTTATTCGATCGAACAGCTGTCGGTCGTGTTGTCCGGCCGTATGAACAGCGACAATCGAAACGCCTGTGCCCGTCAATCCCCAGATGATAGCCATGAGCGTTATCGAGTCCGTCCACGAAGCCCACGGCGCGACGTTTGGCCAGCGCGACGACCGGACTGTCGTCGAACACTTCGGCCGACCCGAACGCACCCACCGGGCGGTTCGCAACGGCGTTGGCCTCCTCGAGATGGCCTACGGCGTCATCGTCATTGAGGGCGAAGACCGCCTCGAGTACGTCGATAACGTCGTTTCGAATCGCGTGCCGAGCGAAGATGGACAGGGCTGTTACGCACTGGTGCTTGACCCACAGGGCGGTATTGAGACGGAGCTGTACATCTACAACGCGGGCGAGCGACTGCTGCTCTTTACGCCGTCGTCGAACGCCGAGCCACTGGCAGAGGAGTGGGCAGAAAAAGTGTTTATCCAGGACGTCGAAATCAGCGTCGCGACCGACGAGTACGCGATTTTCGGCATCCACGGGCCGAAGGCAACCGAGAAAGTCGCGAGCGTGCTCACCGGCGCTGGCTCGCCAGACGAGCGCTACTCGTTCGTCCGGGGGTCGATGGGCGATGAGGGTGTCACCGTCGTTCGAACCGATGCCCTGACCGGTGAGGAAAGCTACGAGGTGATCTGTGCCGCCACAGACGCTGCGGCCGTCTACGACACACTGCTCAATCACGGCATCAACGCCGCCCCCTTCGGCTATCAAACCTGGGACACGCTCACGCTCGAGGCCGGCTCACCCCTCTTTGGGACCGAACTCGAGGGAACGGTCCCGAACGTCCTCGGTCTTCGGAACGCACTCGATTTCGAGAAGGGCTGTTACGTCGGACAGGAAGTCGTCTCCCGCGTCGAGAATCGCGGACAGCCGAGTCGGCGACTTGTCGGCCTGCGACTCGAGTCGGGCAGCGATAGTGGTGATGAGAGAGCCATGGTCCCCGAGTCGGGGGCGGCCGTCTTCGACGGTGATGCCTCCGTCGGCGAAGTCACTCGCGCAGGCGAGAGTCCACTACTTGAGGACGTTCTTGCGCTCGCAGTTGTCGACTACGGCCTCGAGAGCGACGCGTTGGCAGTCCGCGTCGACGGCGAAGAGAGATCGGCGACGCGGGTCGCACTCCCGTTTGTGGAGGGATCCGATCAGTCGGATCGTCTGCCAGAGTACCAGTAACTCGAAGCAGCGCTAGAACCGTATAGCGCCGGCCACACCGGCATATCAAGCCGACGATACACGAGGCTCGAGCCCAACGGGTGTGTATGAACGAGACGGTCAGTTGGAGTGAGGTGAGTGCAGCCACGGAACCGATCGAGGCGGTCGATGGGTTCGCCGAGCAGGCACGATGTCGTGCCCATCTCGAGTGCGAGGCAGTCGAGTGGGCGATTGGAGAACTAGCGACGTTCATCGACGAGCGCGAGGTTGACCTCGAGCCGTTGCTCGAGTACGCCAGGCGCAGTCGCAAGAGCCTCCCAAATCGTCACGACAAGGCATACGAGGCGATGGCGGACGTCTTCGATGTCGATCCAGCGGTCTACGAGACCTACGTCTTCGCGTATTCGGAACTGTGCGAAGAGTTGTCGGATACCGGACGTTCTGAGAAGCATCCGCGAGGCTGTACGAATGCATTGGTCTCTCGGCCAATGGTCGATCTCGAGGGTGAAACGAACGGGCCACTCGTGCTCAAAAATCGCGATATTGCGGGTCGTGGGCTCCGCCCGAAAGCAGTCGTCGAACAGCCGCCGATCGATGACTATTATGGCTTTCTGACGGTCGACACCTGCGGGACGATTTCGATCTTCAAAGGCGTCAACGATCAGGGATTGGTTGCAGCCAACACCTACATCGACAGCGAGCGCGATGATATCGACCCCGCCGTACAACTGCGAAACGGCACGGTCATCCGAACCATTCTCGAGGAGGCAGCCACTGTCGAGGAGGCCCGTACGCTGCTCGAGTCGTATCCGACGCGCCGACTGATGGGCCAGACACTGTTTCTGGCGGACGAAACTGACGCCGTTTTGCTTGAGGTCGATCCCGTCGCCGAGCAGATTACGGCTGTAGACGACCCCGTCGTCACCCGGACGAATCATTTTGTATGCTCGCACTCGACGGAGACAGCGAGTTCGACGATGCGACGGGAACGCGCACAGGAACTACTCGCAGACCATGGCCACCTCGACCGAGACGATCTCTGGCGACTCGCGCGCGATCACGAGCATGGACCGGGTGACGACTCGATCTGTCGCCATCCCGAACCCGAGATGGGCGAGCACGCCTTTGGCCAACTCACGACGGCGAGTGCAGCACTCTTCGAGGGTGGTGTGACAGAGGTCGAAATGACGCTGGGCACCCCCTGTGACGGTGAGACAACACGCTGTGTATTCGGAGAGTCGATACCAGCGCCATTGCGGACAGGGAAGCGGTGGCTCGAGCGCTGTGCGAGTCAGGAGACGGACTGAAAACGGACCGACTCCCCTGGCAAAAAGAGCCTACGCGTGAACACGGCGCGTCGACAGTTCCGATTCGAGTGCGTCTGCGGCCTCGAGCCGGAGTGCTGCTGCCTCCCGATCCGAGAGGTGTTTGTCCGGTAGCTGATCTGCCAACGGCGTGTACGACGACGGATCGAAGCCGAGTTGTCGAAGGTACTGTTGGACGCTCGAGTCCTCGAGGCCGTGCTGGATGGCCGCATCAACTGTCGATTCGACAGTGTCGAACGCAGGGAGCGCAAGCGGCTCGTCGCTACGGGCGTCTGAGGTGGGTTCGCCGTCGATTGCCGTTCCGTGCGCATCGGCATGACTTACGAGCGAGCCAATCGATTCTACGAGCGGGAAGATCTGACTTGGCAACGCCGTATCAGGCGAGCGCCACTCGACGGTTGGCACTTCTTTCCGAAGTCGGACCGGCGTCCAGACCGCACCGTAGGGCTCGAATTCGTCTTCGAAGGCCGCGGTGTCGACGCCATGCTCGAGTGCGCGCTCGCGGAACGATTCATAGGCCGACTCGAGGCGCTGTTCCCACTCGTCAACGCTGTCAACATACGACCAGAGCTGGCCCTGTTCTGGGCAGGCGCTGTAACATGAGCGCCGATACAGATAGGGGCGCGCACAGCCAAGGATCGGCTCGCCACGGTAGTGGGATGCGCTGTTGACGAGGGCAAACGCGGGATCGATCGCGGTCAGTGTATTGAGTTGGTCGGGAACGTTCGACTGTTCGAAGTGAACGTGTGTGCCGGCACAGACGCGGGCGTCATCGAACGTCGGGCCGACAATCTGTCGCTGAAGGTCAGTGCCGCGTTTCTCGCGGAACGGAATGTCAGCCGGCGATGACGACAACGGGGTTGCAAGCGGTACGAGGCGTTTGTCCTGTTCGCGCGCTGCGGTGATGACGCGCTCGAGCAGGTCGAGAAACTCGCCCTGCAGTTCGGTCATCGAATCGCACGGCGTCGTCTTGAGTTCGATCATCGGCTCGACGAACTCCGGATCGATCTGTTCCGACATGTCGAGCAGTGTGCCAGGTGAGACCAGATCGCCGCTCTCGTCGACGACCCAGTACTCTACCTCGAGACTGGTTTTCATGGATGTGTCTGTGGAAGTGAAATCGGTGGCCCCGACGCGAGCGCGGGGAAGCGATTAGGAGACAGACACCCGAACTGCACAGCCGAGTTCGGGTCCTGTCTCGCGGTTTGGTGTGGAATAAGATATAGCCCGCTCCAGAGTGAAACGATTGAGCCTGCGAGCGCAGGGCGAGGGTATGGATGGTAACGACGCCATACACGCACAAAAAACCAGTTTGGGTCATATTACGCACGACGGCAACAGCCACCATGCATGTGTATGACTATCTTACCGGCACCAGCACCCACTAACACGAGTGTTACGTGATTGTGACAATGTCTCTGCTGGGTTCATACGCGTGCAGTAACATAATGTAACTGTATATGACTGAGACGACTGACGATGCAGCTGAATCGGTACTTGTTGTTGGCGGTGGCCCCGCAGGCCTGAGCGCAGCGCTATTCACCCAGAAAAACGGCCTCGAGACGACAGTGTTCGACAGTGATGGGACGTGGATGCACAAAGCGCATCTGTTCAACTACCTTGGCATCGGCTCGGTCGGTGGCAGCGAGTTCATGGCGACAGCGCGCCAGCAAGTCGATGATTTCGGTGTGGACCGCAAGCAGGGCGAGGAAGTGACGAGCGTGACCGATGCAGACGACGGCTTTGTCGTCGAAACCGACGAGGGCGAGTATGAAGGTGACTATCTCGTGCTGGCGACGGGTGCAAACCGCGACCTCGCGGAAGAACTCGGCTGTGCGTTCACTGACGACGATGTCGTCGACGTTGGCGTCGAGATGGAAACGAGTGTCGACGACGTCTACGCGACGGGCGCAATGGGGCGCAAAGAAGAGTGGCAAGCAGCGATTTCGGTCGGCGACGGTGCCGCCGCTGCACTTAACATCCTCTCGAAGGTACGTGGTGAACACTACCACGACTTCGACGTTCCCGCGGACGCAGCGCGCGTCTTCGGCGACGAAATCGCGGAGTGAGCCTATGTCCAACAATCACGAGACCCCAGTCACGCCCGAGTTGCCAGAGAGTGCCTTCCACACGACCGGAACCGATCATATCACGGTCTGGGGAAGCAACGAGGCGGATACGGTGGCGTTCTATCAGGATCTGCTTGGAATGCCCCTCGTCCTCCGCCAGCCAAATCTCGACGACCCCTCCCAGACACATCTCTTCTTCGACACCGGCGATGGGCGCATCCTGACCTTCTTCGTCAGCGACGACCGCCCCTCTGCCCGCGGCCAGCGCGCCGGCGTCGGGGCCGTCCATCACCTCTGTTTCAGCGTCGACCCCGACGAGTACGAAGACATTATGGACGCCTTAGAGGAGGCCGGCCACGGCTACAACGTCTTTGACCGCGGAATCTTCCACTCGATCTACACGCGGGATAACAACGGACTCGTCATCGAACTGAGTGCCGACAAGTACGAGATGCCAAACGACCGCTACGGCGAAATCCTCGCGAAAGCACAGCAACTGCGCGAGGCTGACGGCGCAGAGTACGCCAAAGACGAGCATCTGCGCGGCGCACTCGAGGAACTCGGCCTCGAGGTCGTCAAGAACGACCTGCCCGCCGCCAGCGCGGGTGTCGGTGGTGTCGAATGAGCGGGCGCGGACCCGGGGGACACGACGGCGACAGTCCACATCAGGGCCAAGAGCTAGCAACGGCCGGGACCGACCTCGAAGACGCCGAAGCCGCAATCGTCCTCGTCCACGGACGGGGCGCAACCGCCCAGAGCATCCTCCAGATGGGCAGCGAACTCCACCGTGAGGGTATCGCCTTGCTCGCCCCGCAGGCCGCCCAGCGAACCTGGTATCCGAACTCCTTTCTCCAACCCGTCGAGTCGAACGAACCCGGCCGGACCTCCGGCCTGCAGGCTATCGCAGACGCAATCGGCGAAGCGACTGATGCGGGCATCCCCACCGAGCGCATCATGGTGCTTGGCTTCTCGCAAGGAGCCTGTCTCTCGAGTGAGTTCGTCGCGCGCAACCCTGACCGATACGGCGGCCTCGTCGCCTTCAGCGGCGGCCTAATCGGTCAGGACATCGATCGTGAGGAGTACACGGACATCGACGACAATCTCGAGGGAACGCCAGCCTTCCTCGGCTGTAGCGACCGCGACCCACACATTCCCGAAGAACGCGTCCACGACACCGCCGACGTCCTCGAGGCCCTCGGCGCAGACGTCGAGACGCGCATCTACGAGGGAATGGGCCACGGCGTCAACGAGGACGAACTCGAGTACGTCTCAGGACTGGTTGCGGACCTGCTCAAGGCGTAAGCCCGCGGCACTTCCAGAAATCACAGTTGGAGCGTCGTCTCACCGACAGCAAGTAGCTCTTCGAGTCCCGCAGTCTCACGCAACTCATCAAACGGCGTAATCGGCTCTGGCTCGGCCGGCTTCTCCGACAGCGGCCGTCGCCACCAGGCCACGTCGCGCCACTCGCCATTTGAATGCCCCATCGCCGGAAAGTCGACGAGACGCTCGAAGCCCAGTCGCTCGTGGAACGCTTCGGTTTCGGGATTCGGCATCGTTGTCACCGCGTAGGCATCATAGATGCCCTGGTGCTCGAGCACGGCAAACAGCGACTCGTAGAGTCCACGCCCAACACCAGCGCCGCGGGCCGACTCGGCCACGTAGACCGAGAGTTCGACAGTCCACTGGTAGGCCCGGCGTTTTCGCAGTCGGCTCGCGTAGGCGTACCCAAGGATCTCGCCGTCGCGTTCGCAGACGAGCCAGGGGTACGCCTCGAGTGTCGAGTCGATCCGGTCAGCGATCTCGGCGGTGGATGGTGCGGATTCTTCGAACGTGACTGCTGAGGAGTCACAAAACGGTGCGTAAATCGACTGCACCGGCTCCGCGTCGGCTGGCGTTGCAACGCGAATCGCTGCCGTCCTCGAGTCCGTTGACATTGGGTGAGACAACCCAGTGAGCGGAGAAAAAGTCGCTGATCGCCAGTCGGTCTATCACATTGAGGCCCCTACGAGTCGCACCAGCCGAGAGCCACACCAATCCTTTTGGCCGCAATCGATGTGACGACGGCTATGAACACCACCCAGCGAGTGACGGAACTAGATGCATCGACGGCAGAGACACTCGCCGCTCAGGCCCTCGAGACCACGTCGGTTACACGCCTCAAGTCACACTTCGCCGACGCGTACGACGAGACGGTACCGACGGACGAGCCTCGAGCGTTCGAACGCGACGACGGCGTTCGAGCCGTCACCTTCGAGGCACACCCGGATGGAGACAGCCAGCCAGACCGCGGAATTACAGTGCATCTCGACGGTGAAACGGTTATTCAGGCGACTGGCGAACGCCGCGGCGAGGCCGTCGATGGCGACCTCGAGTTGCTGTTTCCAACCGAAACGGCACCGAAACCGGAAACAGCGGTCCGAGAGCTGTACCAGCCCGAGGGTGACGCACTCGAGGTTGAGGTGACCGTTACTGAGACGGACGACGTGACATCGTATACTATCGACGCCTGAAACGGACGTGTCTACTCGTTCGAGTGGGCGATGAAAATGCAGTTGCAGCCAGTCAGTGGCCCTGATCGTGCGGGTTCAGCGCCGTCCCGTAGTTCTCAGCGTGGTCCGTGTAGTCGATGAACCGAGGTGCGTCAGGATCGAACGGCCGCTCGAGGCTCTCGAAGGCCTTCTTCTTGTCCCAGCCTTGGAGTTTGCCGACTGCCGATTTGTCTTCGAGGTCGTGGTACTCGAGGTTCGGCTCGGTGAGGTCCCATGCCTTGACACCCTGTTCGGTTCGGAGGATGACACTCGAGTACTCATCGGAGGAGCCGACGGAGCCGACTGTCACGTCGGCACAGAAGCCGGTGAAGTCAGCACACTCGTCACAGCCTTTGAGCGCGGCGTCGTGGAAGTTCTTGATGTCCTCCTCTAAGATCATCTCGCCGTCGTGGCCGTAGATCATCATCTTGCCGTGAAGGACGTCCATCTTCCCGATGTCTTCGGGGTCGATACCGCGCTGTTCTTGAACCATCTCACCCATGAGGCTGTGATAGTTGAAGTTCTTCGTACACATCAGGGCGATCGTGTAGTCGATGGCGCGGACGCCTTCGTTCTGCTTCTGGTAGTCCCACTCGAAGTCCTGCAGCGCGCGGATGCCTTCGATCTCACACGGCGTGCCGACGAGTGCGAGCGAGAGGTCGTCCCAGTCCTTGTCCGGGAGTTTGTCCTCCCACTGCTCTAAGTTGAGGTGGCCGAGTGCCATCGTCTGGTTGTAGACGGTGCCGGCGTTTGCGATGAGTTCCTCTTTCGTCGTTGCGAGGAAGCTCTCTGCTTTCCAGGCGTCCTCGTCGCTTTCGGTTGCGATGAGTGCGCCGTCGATTTCGCCTTTCTCGAGCAGCGTCGCGAGCATGCCGGTGACGACGCCGCCGTCTTGGGCGTTGTCCGTCCAGTCGTCGTCGACCTTCGCGGAGAACTCCGTGATCGGATCGCCAGCGCCCTTGACGTTGTCCTCGCCGCCGGTGATCTTCCACTGACGCTCGTACCGCAGACCACCACGGGGACAGAAGTCCCAACAGAGCGAACAGCCCGTACACATTTTGACGAGCTCTGGCAGGTCGTCGTCGCCGATGCCAATCGAGTCCGACGGACAGGCGGCGACACAGGTCCCACACTGGATACACCGGCCCTCATCGATGACCGCCTCGTCCAGTTCCATGAACCACGTCTTCTCGTCCGGCGTCTCGATATCGTTCATCTGCGAGCGAATCGAGTACTCCGGCGTCTCGAGGTCGACACCCTCCGGAATCCCGACGCGGGTATCCGGCGAGTCCTCGTAGATGTCCTGGCTGACGTCTGTTGCGGGTTCGGTGAACTCGAGGTCGCCGAGTTCGCCGTTTTCGTCGACGTTTGCGACGCCTGCGCCGTCCGTGGCAACGCGCTGGTCGCTCGAGGTGTCCGCCGTCTGTTCGCCGCACGTACACGTGTCCGGCGAGCAACTCTCGCCGTCGCTGCTGGTTTGGGTTGCACCCTCTCGAGAGCGCGGCGCACCGGAGCTTTCCGGAACGATGACAGCGTCTTCGTTGTCGCTCTCGGACGCGGGAACGCCGGGGAACGTGCGTTCTTCGGCGCGGCTCGCGTGTCGCTTCGCTCCCGCTCGCGTCTCCGAGGACTCGCTTCGCTCGTCCTCGCTATCCTCGCCGTCAGTCTCCATGGGCAACACCTCCAGCAACCGGGGCCTGTGCCCCTTGCATGATCTCTCGCAGTCGCTCGTTGTCGACACGGCGACACCACGCATAGAAGCGCTCGTCGTCGTTTCGGTCCTCGCCATAGGCGTCGAACAGTTTCTCGAGCGCGGGAATCACGGCGTGGGCGGGCACAGCGGTCTGGACCCAATCGAGGAACTCATTGTCCGTTCCGAGCGAGCCGCCGAGGCCGAAGTCCATCCCTTCGACGAGATTGTCGCCCTCCTCATTGGGGGCCTGAATATCGTCCGGAGCCTCGTCTTCGTCGAGTTTGACAGTCTCACCGCGGAAACCAATGTCCGCGATCTGTGGCTGGGCACAGGAGGCCGAACAGCCGGACATGTGCATCCGGACAACCTCGAGATCGTCAGGCGTGTTGATTCGCTCGTCGAGTTCTCGAGCCCAGCGCTTGGTGCGTTTCTTGGTCTCGATAATGGCGTAGTTACAGAACTCGTTGCCCGTACAGCCGACTGCGCCCCGCGAGAACGGACCGGGATCAGGCTGGTACTCCTGAGCGAACGGCTCGGCCAGTAGGTCCTCGACGTTTTCCTCAGGGATGTGGCTGATGAGGAAGTTCTGGTCAGTCGCGAGACGCACAGAGGCGTCCTCGGTGCCGTACTTCTTGGCGGCGCGGGCAGCTTCGGCGAACTCGTCGCCGCCCATACGGCCGGCGATAACGTTGAAGCCGACGTATTTGAGACCGTCCTGTTTCTGGTCGTGGACGCCGACGTGGTCGCCCTTGTAGCCTTCCGTCAGACCCTCGCCGCTTTCTGGCAGGTCGACGGTACAGCGGTCGCGGATGGCTTCCTCGAACTTCTCGGGCCCCATCTGCTCGACGAGATAGCGCATGCGACAGACGCCGCGGTTGTGCCGGTCGCCAAGCTCTTTGAACGTCTGGGCGACAGCGCGGCAGAACTCGACGGCGTGTTCGGGCTGGATGAAGACATCGAGTTCCGAACCCATCCGTGGGCCATCCGAGAGGCCGCCGCCGACACGGGCGTGGAAGCCGTAGTAGTGCTCGCCCTCGAGTTCTTTCTGTGCGGGGACGAGTCCGAGATCATTGATTTGGGACTGAGCGCAATCGTGTTTGCAGCCTGTGATCGTGATCTTAAATTTGCGGGGGAGGTTTGCGTACTCGCGGTTTTCCGTGAAGTAGTCCGAGACGGCGTTGATGACTGGCTGGGCGTTGAAACACTCGTGGTCATCGAGTCCGGCTGCGGGACAGCCAAGGACGTTCCGGGCGGAGTCACCACAGCCCTGAATCGTCGTCAGGCCGACTTCGTCGTAGCGTTCCCACATCTCGGGGACGTCTTCGACGCGAATCCAGTGTTTCTGGATGTCCTGTCGGGTCGTGATGTCGAGATAGGCGTCGCCCCAGAGTTCATTCTGCTCTTCGCCGCCGTACTCCTCGGGCGCGACTGCGAGGTCGTCCGTGACCTCGCCAATGACCTCGGCCTGCTCGGGCGTGAGATAGCCGCCCGGGACCTTCGTCCGGATCATGAAGTAATCGTCGTGCTTCTGGGAGTACATCCCGGCCCACTTCAGGCGCTCCCACTCGCCGCCGCCAGCGCGTGCTTCGATCTCTTCGTCCGTGAGTTCACCCTCGGCGTACTCGTAGACGTCTTCGATAACGTCGAGTGGGTGCTTTTCTTGTTTGTGCTGTTCAACTGTATTCATGCGAACCACCGAGAAGCGATAGGAGCCAGTGAATCGCAGACGCTACCTTCAACAACCATCGTTTAACGGGTACTAGAACTAGACACCTATACCCTCCCGCAACAAGGCGAATCCTGTCGTGGGTCAGCCGAACAAGTAAATATTGCCACATCGTTTCGGTCCCGAATATGGCTGGTTCCGGAAACCACACCCACAGGTCAGTACGACCGTGCCGTGCTCACCAAGCCAACAAAACCGTCATCAATAGCGGAGATATGCCCCGGTACATCGCAGACTCGAGATGTGGTGTTTCAGCACCATTGGTACCATATGACGCGATAACTACCCACATCGAAGCAGCCTGAGTCACTGCCTTCGTCCGAACTGGGCTGGAAAAGTGGGTGTCAACCGATCTGCCGTGTTCGCGACGGGTCCCTATGCGTCGTCCTCGCCCTCGAGCAGGCGATTCACCATGTCGTCGGGATCGAACCGCTCGAGGTGATTGTACTCCTGCCCGACGCCGAGGAACAGAATCGGCTTCCCGGTGACGTGAGCGACCGAAATCGCTGCACCGCCGTTCGAGTCGGCATCGGCTTTCGTCAGGATTGCGCCGTCGGTTTCAGCAGCGTTGTTGAACTCTCGAGCACGATTGACTGCGTCCTGTCCGGCGACGGCTTCGTCGACGAACAGCGTCATGTCGGGATCGACGACGCGGTCGATCTTCTCGAGTTGATCCATCAGGCCCTCGTCAGTGTGGAGTCGACCTGCCGTATCGCCGAGGACGACGTCGATGTCGTTAGCCTCGGCGTACTCGACGGCGTCGTACAGCACCGCGGCGGGGTCGCCACCCTGTTCGTGGCTGATGCACTTCGTGTCGAGCGCGTCGGCGTGTTCCTGAATCTGCTCGTTCGCGCCGGCGCGATACGTGTCGCCGTTTGCCATCACCGACGAGTAGCCTCGTTCCTCGAGATAGCGGCTCATCTTCGCAATTGAGGTCGTCTTTCCGACGCCGTTGACACCGGTGAAGACGATGGTGACTGGCTTGTCTTCGATGGCGATGCGCTCGTCGAAATCGAACTGGCCGACGCTGATCACGTCGTAGATGGCATCGCGCAGGGCCTCCTCGATGACATCGCCAGTCGACGTCGTGAAGGCTCGCGTCTCGCCAATGAGGTCGTCACGCAGGTTGTCGAGAATCTCGTCGACGACGCCCATCTCCACGTCACCCGACAGGAGCGCCAACTCGAGTTCGTGGAGTGGTCCCTCGAGGTCTTCTTCCTCGATGACGAACTTCCCTTTGACGAGTGATTTGGCCTTGCGGCCAAAGCCGGTAGAGCCGTTGTCGTCGTCCTCGTCATCGTCGTCAGTGTTGAACGCTGGATCGGCGATGACGTCAGGACCGCCAGACGAGTCGGCATCTGCGTCTGCGGTGTCGGCGGCTCCATCATCGTCCTCGATCATTCCCTCGAGATCGAGACCAGAGTTGTCTTCGGCCTCGAGTTCAGGCTCTGAGTCCGCTGCAGGTTCGAGGTCGGGGTCCGCCTCAGGCGCTTGGTCCGGTTCAACGGCGGGTTCGACTGCCTCGCCTGCCGTTGTCGCCTCGGCTGGTGTTCCCTGCTGCTCGGCACCGCCATCGTCGGCTGCGGCAGTCTCCGGGGCGTCCGGCTCGGCTGCGTTCGCCGCGTCGCTCTCAGCTGAGGACTCGGCGGCATCCGCCTCGAGGTCGGCGTCGGCTTCGATCTGCGTTTCGTCTATCTCCTCGAGGTCAGCGTCGTCTTCGACCTCCTCGACGTTCTCTTCAGCCGCCTCTTCGGCGTCTTTCCGGAAGCTCCCGAGTTTCTCTTTCAGGTTATCGAACATGGTATCTGCGGGTGCGAATCGTCAGATTCGCGGCGTTATTCGTCGGCGTCAGGCTGGCCCTGTTGGCCCATCTGCTGCATCTGCTGTTGCATGGCCTGCTGTTGCATCTGCTGGGCCTGCTGTTCGAGTTGCTGGCTCTCGGCCTCAAGTTCCGTAACCTCGTCGTTCAGCTCGGAAATCTGCTCGTCGACGAGTTCTTTCTTGCTCTCGAGAGCGTCGACAGCGCCGTCCTGCTCGAACTCTGCGGCGTAGTTCGCGCCGAGTTCGACGATTGCCTCGTCGATATCCTCAATGGTTGCACGAAGGAACGCGCCACCGCCGAGTGGGACCTGCACGGTCGATCCAGACTCGAGCGTCTCGAGGGCGTCCGTCGCCTCGTCGATCTCGGTTTTCTCCTGGCGCAGCGACTCGACTTCACCCTCGAGGGCTTCGATCTGCTGTTCGAGTTCCTGCAGTTCCTGGGAGAGCTGCTGAAGTTGCTGCTGACCCATTAGTTGTCACCCTCCTCGACGGTTTCGAGGTCGATTTCCGTGCGTTTGAGCCCGTGCTGGCTCCCGAGTTGGGAGAGGGCGTGTTCGCGGGCGACGTTTTCGTTTTCGGCGTCGATTGTCGTTTCGAACTCCGCGAATCCGTCGCGGGCCTTGAACTGACCGGTGACTGTGAACTGACTCATGGCTACACGTGCGGCGGGCAGTCGGAAGAGTCTTCCCTTCTTTGCCTGGATACGTGCGTCGCGGTACGGCCAAACGATTTGCCAATTGAGCCCGCACTAGCGACTGATGAGCGAAATCGAACCCAGCGAGTTACTGCCAAGCGACCGAATGCAACAACAGGCACTCGAGGGCACCGTCACACAGATTCATCGCGGCCATCAGTACGCCGACGAGAGCGACACGTTCACCATCGAGGACACGACGTTCGAGGTGACCACCGTACGCGAGCGCACGCTCGGCGACCTGACCGACGAGGACGCACAGGCCGAAGGCATGGACGACCTCGAGGGGTATCAAAAACTGCTCGAGCGCGCCCACGACAATTTTGAATGGGACGACGACAGCGAGGTTGTACTCCACGAGTTCGACAAACGCTGAGGGACAAGCAAAGACGGTCTCATTCAACGATCTATTGCGCTATCGATAGTGTAAGAGCCAACCGGACAGATACCCGACACCCATAGCAAACACTCCGTTGAAAAACGTTGTACTTGCGACGTATGTTTGGAAAAGGGAGACTGTTACAACCAGTGAAACAGCCCACAGGACGAATGCAGCAGAATCAGAGAGGCTCTCCCCAGCAGTCAGTTCACGGTTCTCTATTGCATAGAGGAACATGAAGCCGTAGTGGAAGCCAACAATGACAGCACCACCTGCAATCTGTAACTCAGAACTGGTTGAATAGTATCCGATCAATCCGAGTGTGAGTAATAAGACTACTATCAGCAGGTGCTGCCTCGCGCTTACAAACTGATTTGTTTTCATATGACCATTTGATTTAGACAACATAAGTAAAATGGAGACTAGTCTGAAATAAATTATGAGGTCTTACTTGTCGATAGTTGTGGGCTTGACTGTCGAGGCTGATCAGCCGTTTAAATCTGTTTGATCGAACCAAATTGTGACATATAAGAAACTGTACCGGATATAACGTCCGCTAATCCAGATAGCCGAGCGCGTCTTCGATCCGGCCGAGTTCCGGTCCGGTCGTGTCTTCGCCGACGACGTAGCCGGATTCGTTTGCGAGCAGTCCGGAGCCGACGAGTGGCGCGCCGTAGTTGACGGTGCCGACATCGGCTCGCACGTCGAGCGCATCCTCGAGGAAATCGAGTTCCTCGTCGGTTGCTTTCGGATGGCAAAGCACACCCGCGTTGGTCGCGACGGCGGCGGTTCCGACCGTGCGGACGCCAGCGAGGTCACCGCGTTCGACGGGGACTGCGAGGGTATCTTTGATGATCTGGATCGCCTCTCGGGTCAGGTCGGGGTGGACGTACGCGCCGTAGTCGTTCGCGAGAACGACGTTTCCGGCGGCGTTGACGTTGCCCGGGAGTTCTGCGACAGGGACATCGAGTTCGTCTTCGAGTCGCTCGCGTTCGTACTCGAGGACGCGCGAACTGACGAGTAGGCCGTTTTCGTTACCCGTCGCTAACGCGCCGACTGTCGAGGAGCCGCCGACGGTCGACTGGATGGCGGGCACCTCGAGTTCGGCTTCCAGATCGGCAACGAGGTCATCGTCGAGGTCCGGTCGGACGAGCACGCACGAGTCGGTCGCGCGGGCGAAGACGCCGACGTAGGACGACCCGGCAAAGGCGAGACGTTGCAAGTTTAGTCGGCGACCTCGGCCTCGACGACGGCCTCGCCTTCTTCGTCGAAGCGAGCGGCGCGAACGCGAAGCTTACGCGGCGGGTTCGCACGCCCCTTCGACCAGATCGCCTCGTTGATCGAGGGATCGAGGCGGATGGCGTCTTCGTCGACAGAGAAGTGTTTCGCGAGGTGCTCGCGGATGAGTCGCATGGCGAGATCCGCGGCCTCGTGGTTTGCGCCCTTCTTGACGTCTCGCAGCGGAACGGTAACGACGCGTTCCTCGAAATCACTTGCGCTCATCGTTACTCGTCAGTGTTGCTGCGCCGCCAGTTGCGTCGTTTCGGGTTCCGCTGGACTTCCATGTCTGTCTTCATCATGACCCAGGCCGGAACGCGGCTGTTCTGGTTCTCGAGTTTGGCAAGTCGCTTCTTCTTGCCCTTCGATTTCTTACCCATAGTAGCCGAACGTAGCCCACGGTGGCTTAAAATCTTGTCCATTGGAGAGCGAGCGCGCGTCACACCATCACAGTCCCGCAGGCGAATATAGATCAATACGCTGAAGTCATCTCTGAGTCGACGAAAAACAATGAGAGCAACGCTTGAACACTCGCTTGTGGTTCGGATGGTGTTCTCCGTTGTGCTGTTGGGTGTCGCAACGCTTGGATTCATCACTGCAGTTTGGGGTGTCTTTGTCGGTCTGCTGGTCTTCTTTCGTGTCTCACTGTCGAACGCGATGACAATTGCGACAGTTCCAATGGCTAGTGTTCTTCTCGCCATTGCGGTTCTCGAGTGGCGTAGTCCCCGAACAATTGAGCGCGCTGGGGCAGAGACAACGGTCGACAGCAGCGAGTATCCAGAACTCGAGGCCACGGTCACCCGTGTCGCAGCGATCCTCGATGTACCGACACCAACGATTGTCGTGTCAGAAACACCCGTCCCAGAGGCGTTGGTTGTCGGGTTCCGCCCATCGTCGATTCGGCTCGTACTGTCGACCGGAACGCTCGCAACGCTCGAGCAAGACGAACTGGAGGCCGTCGTTGCACACGAACTTGCACACGTGAAAAACCGTGATGCGATGGTAATGACGGTGCTCTCGTTGCCAACGGTTCTCGCGTCCGGACTCGTATATCGGTGGAACGAGACCTCAAGGCTCGACTTGACGATTGCAACGTTGCTCGCAATCGTTGGGCTCGCAGGCATGATCATCACGCAGGCCATTATCTCTGTCTGTGCTCGGACGCGAGAGCTCGCGGCGGATCGGGCCGCTGCCAATGTGCGTGGTACCGGCGCGCCGCTTGCGAGTGCGCTTCAGGCGCTGGATCAAGAGATTCAGAACACGCCATCGACGGATCTTCGCGAGGTGCAGTCAGTCTCTGCACTGTCTATCCTTCCGCTCGAGAGCGATGAGAGCGAGCCTCCGTTGACACACTGGGAAGACGGCGGAATCGAACCCCCACTCTGGTCGATTCGCGAACCGCTGATACAACTCAGAATGCGACTGTTCCGGACACACCCGACGACAACAGAGAGACTCGAGCGTCTGGTAGCGATGGAACAAGAGTCGGCACAGCCAGTCACTCAGAAAGACGTTCGCTCGAGATAGCGTGTCACTGCCTCGAGCGTGGCCTGGCTGAGTTCGGTGGTGTAGGTCCACTCATCGACGTTCTCGAGGCCGTCGTGGTGGTGAAACTCGTCGTGGTTGTGACAGCCGCGGCCGTGGAAGCGGGTGCCGCCGCCGAGTTCGTCCGGGCCGGCGTAAGCGGTCGCCATAGGCGTGACTTCCATCGTGCGGTCGTCCTCGCCAGTTCGTACCGCAGCACCCAGATTGTGATCGCACACAGAACCACCGACTTCGTCGGCGACTTCCGGTGAGAGAAACGTATGCAGCGTTTCGTGGATGGCCATGTTTCGCGTGACCGCTCTCGAGTCCCAGATTTCGGTTGCGCCGAGGTTTGCGACCGTCAGTGCGCCGTCGACGTATTCGTCTGCAGTGTCGTCGCCCGTGCCGTCCTCGTGATCACCGTCGCCAGCGCTCGAGCCAAGTTCTGCGTTCGGCGTGAGCGTCCCGCCGTAACCGACCCGGAAGTTCAGCGGCGACCAGCAAAACAAGACGTGTGCGGTTCGCTCGGCGAGAGCGCTGCGCTCGCGCACCTGCTCGCGAAAGTTCGCAAGCACGGTCGACAGCGACGGCACGACGGCCTCCGACGACAGCGGGGCGTCCGAGAGCGGAAACCGAACTGGAGCACCCCGCTCGAGGCGGATCTCGAGGCCCTCGAGTCGTGAGGTGGCGTTCGCATACTCGAGGACGCGATCAAGTGACGCCTCGACGGCTGCCATCGCATCGCGATAGGGCGCAGGCCAGTCGCTGCGCATACCCTCGAATCCGGCGTGTACCCAGCCATGAAGCGGGACGGGGCCGGGATAGATACGGACGGTTACGGGCGACTCACTCGCGGTCGCAGTGGTCGTCGTGGGAACGACCGTCGACGCTGCGGCTGCGCCACCGACTGCGGTCAGCAGTTCACGTCGACTGACGACTCGAGGCCGTCGACTCCCGTCTCTGCCGCGGTCGGAGCCAGCCATAGCGACGCTGGAATCCTACACCGATCACAGCCATCATACCTTTTCGTCGTCAGGCAGACAAACGCGTGTGCGTGACAGTTGGTTACTATGACCGATCAGCGGGCCTGAGCGTTCGAGAATCGAGGAGCTACTCGAGCGAGAAGCGTTCGACGGTCGAGTACAGTGGCCCCTCGTCGGTCAGGGTGCTCTCGGTCAGGCGAATCTCATCGACGCGCATCTCTCCAATAGTCGGGTCGCGCTCGGTGACGAGGTCCTGTACCAGTTCCTTCCCGCCAGCATGTTCCATTCGCGCGAGTGTGACGTGTGGCGTAAACTCGTGGGTTTCGGGCTCGAACCCCATTGCCGTCGTTCGCTCCTCGAGTGCCTCGTGCAGTCGCGTCAGTTCCTCGCCGCCGGTTTCGGTGCCGAGCCAGACGACGCTGATGTACTCGAGGCTTGGAAAGACGCCGAGACCGCCGAATCGGGCCTCGAACGGAGAGACGTCGGCATCGGCAACTGCGGCGGCGAGTTCGCGTGTGAGGTCGGGCAGTCGCTGTTCCTCAACATCGCCGAGGAATTTCAGCGTCATGTGGGCCTGCTTGGGGTCGGTGAGCGTGAGGCCGCTCGCGTCGCCACATTCGTCTTGCAACGCGCCGATCGGTTCGGCGAGGTCGTCGGGAAGGTCGACGCTGACGAACAGTCGCATACTCATAAGCCGTCTACGCCGGCGGTCTCCATTGAGAATTACGCTTGCGAACTATCGAGAGAGCCAGCATCGTTAGGGTCGGGCGTTATTCCGATCCAACCCGGACACAGAGACATGACAGACGTTGCCGTCATCGGTGGGGGAATCGGTGGTCTCACTGCCGCTCACGAACTCGCCGAGCGCGGGGCCGACGTGACCGTCCTCGAGGCAAACGACCGGTTCGGCGGGAAAGCGCGGTCGATGCCGATTGCGGGCGGTCCCTCGTCATTGCACGGCGAGCACGGCTTTCGCTTTTTTCCGGCATTTTATCGCCACGTCATCGATACGATGGAGCGGATTCCGACCGACGACGGCACCGTTTCCGACAATCTCGTCGAAACCGAAGCGACCCTGATCGCGAGCGCAACCGGACCCGAAACCATCGCTGAGACAACCACGCCCGACTCGATTCAGGGGTGGCTCGAGGCGCTCCGGCCAGCCTTCGCCGAGGACCTCCCGCCGGCGGACGTGCGCTTTTTGCTCGAGCGATTGCTCTATTTGCTGACCGCCTGTGAAGCGCGCCGCGAGGAGGAACTCGACGATATTTCGTGGTGGGAGTTCATCGACGCCGAGCACCGCTCGCAGGCGCTTCGTGACCGGCTCGCCTACGCCACGCAGGCACTCGTTGCACTTCGTCCGCAGGTCGGCAGCGCCCGGACAATTGGGACGATCTACCTGCAACTCCTGTTCGGCCAACTCGACCCGACGCGGCCGACCGAGCAAGTGCTGAACGGGCCGACGAACGAGGTCTGGATTGACCCCTGGATCACCACCCTCGAGACGCTCGGCGTCGATTGCCGCTCGAACACGCCGGTCGAACGGCTCGAGACCGATGGCACACGCGTCTCTGCGGTCGTGCTGTCCAATGGCGACCGAATCACGGCCGACGAGTACGTCCTCGCAGTGCCAGTCGAGGTTGCCCCCGAGCTCATCGAGCCGACTCTCGCCCGGGTCGCGCCCGAACTCAGGCGGATCGAACGCCTCGAGACCGCCTGGATGAACGGCATTCAGTTCTATCTGAGCGAGGATGTCCAGCTCACTCGTGGGCATCAAGTCTACACCGACTCGCCGTGGGCACTGACATCAATCTCTCAGCGTCAGTTTTGGACCGGCTACGATGTTGCGGGTCGCGGACCCGAAGCTGTCGAAGGTGTTCTCTCGGTGATCGCCTCGGATTGGGAGACGCCCGGAATCAGCGTCGAGAAGCCAGCCAGATCGTGTACGCGCGAGGAGATCGCGATGGAGGTCTGGGCACAGTTGAAACAGCATTTGAACGACGGGACAGCAACGGCGAGACTCACCGACGACATGCTCGTCGACTGGTTTCTCGATCCGGCCATTGTCGAAACCGACGACGGGGTCACGAATCGCTCGCCGCTGTTGATCAATACGGTTGGCGCGCTCCGGAATCGCCCACGCGCGGACGTTGGTGTGGATAACCTCACGCTTGCGAGCGACTACGTGCGGACGAACTCCGATCTGGCGTCGATGGAATCTGCGAACGAAGCCGGTCGCCGCGCGGCGAATGCCATCCTCGAGCGCCAAGGCTATCGCGGCTCTCCTGCGTCAATCTGGGACCTCGAGGAACCGGCGGTGTTCGAGCCGTTCAAGCGCCAGGACCGAATTCGCTACCGGTTCGGCCTGCCACACCCCGCTGCGGTGACACAGTCACTGCGGACGGTAACGAGACACTTTTCGGACGGGCCACGAACCCGATGAGAGAGCGCCAAACGGGGGCGACGACGAGATTAGGACTGAGACGGCGATACACGGGTCGCAGCCCTTAACAGTCCTCGCCGCCAAAATCGGCTCATGACTGACCGAGATGGCGAGGACGGTCGCCACGAGTTCTCTGAGGGTGAGGGCTTTCAGGATCCCTACGACGAGTTCGACCTCGACCCGCCTGAGTTGGGCGTCGATCCCGGAAAGGTCGACCCTGTCGACTCTCGCGTCGTCTCCGATACGCTCGACGCAGAGAATATCGGGAGCGACGACGTCGACGCCACGGAACTGCTCGATGTCGGCCTGAACTACATGCAGATCAACCGCTACGAGCAGGCCACCGACGCCTTCGAGCGGACTGCCCAGTTCGCAGACGACGACCGCCTCGAGCAGGAAGCCTGGGTCAACAAAGGCGTTGCCCACGCCGAACTCGAGGAGTACGACGCGGCAATCGGTGCCCACCGCGAGGCACTCCAGATCGACGGCGAGAGCGAGCACGCCGCGACGGCAGAGACCAACCTCGCCTACGCCCTCTGGGAGTTCGGCGAGATTTCCGAAGCACTCGAGCACGCCGAACGCGCCGTCGAAATCGACGAGCGCTTCGCTGAAGGCTGGTTCAATCGGGCCTTTTTCCTCTCAGAGCGTGGCCTCTCCGAGGAGGCGCTGCACTGTATCGACAACGCGATTCGGCTGGGACTTCGCAACGCCAAAGTGCTCGAGGAAAAGGCAGAAATTCTCGAGGAACTGGGCGAGTACGACGAGGCTGAGGAAATTGCCGACGAGGCAAACGAGATGCGCGAACGCGCCGAACAGCGCGTCATGGAAGAGCGCCAGGAAATGCAGGGCCAAGGTGTCGCCGGGGCAGGCACACAGCAAGGCCAGCAGTCAAACACTCAGCCGCGACACACGCCGGAGGATCCGACCGTTGACGTGACCGATCCCGGTCCCGCACCGAAAGATGAGGACGACCGTGAGTGGCAACTCGAGTAGGGCTGTGCGATGATCGTCAACGAACGGGAGACACAGGAAGGATTACTCGTCGCGGTCTGCGATAGCGATGTCCTCGGCGAGACGTACGAAGCTGACAACCTCTCGCTGACCGTCACCGAGGAGTTCTACGGCGGCGACGAGGTCGACGAACACGCTGTTATCGAGAGTTTAGCACGAGCCGACGTGGCCAACATCGTCGGCACCCGCTCGGTCGAACTCGCCATTGAGGAAGGGTTTGTCGACGAAGCGAACGTTCTCGAGGTCGGCGAGACCCTGCACGCACAGTTGCTGCGGCTGTACTGAAATCCTCAGCTGTGTTCTGGCACAACCGGGACTGACCTGAGAGTGCGTCGGTGATCGACGGATGGCTCGGTACCGACCATTGTTCAGTACGCCGTATTCTCCAGTACAATGACTAGACTGATAGGAGTGCGAAACGTTGAGTGAGTATGCCTGCACCCACGGAACTGCCCTCTCTTGGGTCGAGCATCCGACGACTTATCGAGGCGTATACCCCCGACGGAACAGCCGGCCGTCTCGGACTGGCGACGGTCACTGGTGCAGTTGGCGGCTACGCACTGTTACTCGCGTTCGGATTCATGATCAACCCCTGGGTTGGCTCCTTGCTGCTTGTTCCGCTGGGTGCCATCGCTGGAATCGGTCTCCTGATCACCACAGTGGTAACGCTCTGGCCGATCTACCTTTCGCTGATTGGTCATCTCGAGTCTCCGGCAGACTATTCAAAACAACCAAAAGACGATCGGCCGCCAGTCGATGCCGATACTTCGGCGGATCGCAACAACGAAGACGACCCGATAGAACAGCTCAAGAGCGAATACGAGCAGGACGCACTGTCTGAAGAAGAATTCGAACGTGCACTCGAGGCGATACTCGCAACTGATCAGTCAGTCCAATCGGAGGCAACCGCAACGAATCGGCCCTCAAGCAAAGACAAAGAGGCATCACATTCCGAGACACTCAAGTCAGACCAGGATGTGGAGTCAACGCGAGAGAGAACGTCAGAACGCACGCAATGAGCGCTGTAGCGTCAATTACAGATCGGCTCGGCTGAACCGATAGTACCCAATCAGCGCAGGCACGAGCAACCAGCCGAGCAGGACGACGATACCGAACCATTCTTGCAAGTAAAACGGTGCCTCACCAGCGTAGCGTTCGGCCGGCGTCAGCTGGGAGGCTTCGAAGCTCTCGAGGCCGTACTGGAAGGTAAACGGCGGAATCGTGCCCTCGACGATCTCGGTTGCAAGCGTCGTGTAGGCCATCAGTGGATTGAGTTGCTCGAGGACGAGATACCACGTCGCGGGCTCCGTTCCGGGTCCCTCCCCGTAGAGTAGTCGGTAGGGGCCGGCGGTAACGAGTTCCCAGAGGGCGACAAACAGCATGTAGCTGCCGACGACGATGGCCATGGATTTTCCTCGAGTCGAGACGGCTGCGGAGACGCCGACGGCGAAGCTGACGAAGGCGACGCCGAACAGCAGCGTCAGAAGGCCAAACTCGACCAGCGCAAACAGGGGGACTGCGCCGAAGAAGATCGAACTCAAGACGAGTGCGGTGATGAACGCGAGCGCGATTGCCGTCCCGATGACGGCTGCCCGGCCGAGGAGTTTGCCGAAGACGACATCGGCCCGGTTCGGTGGCAGGCCGAGCAGGAGTTTGATGCTCCCCGACCGGCGTTCGCCGACGACGGCCATGTAGCCTGTAATGAGTGCGGCTATCGGGACGAGCGTCTGGAGCGGAAAGCCAAGGAAGCCAAGCACTTCAGACGCGCTCGCGTCGTCGACGACGTACCAGATTCCCGCATAGCCGATGGCGACCATCCCGACGAGCAAGCCGATCAGCGCCCAAAGGAGTTTCGAGCGACTGGCATCGTCGAAATCCTTGCGGGCGACGGTAGCGATATGAGAGACCATGGATTACTCGCTCGCCTCCGCTTGCACCGGTTCCGTCTGGGACTCTGACTCTGCTGGCGACTGCTCGTCGTGCTTCTCGTTGGGAGCGCCAGTCTCACTGTCCGCATTCGGCTCGTCAGTCAACTGCGTGAACAGCGACTCGAGCGAAACGTCCGAAATCTGAACATCACGTATCGTCGCGCCAGCCTGATCGAGTGCAGTGATCAGCGGCGCTTTCGCCTCGGGTGTCGCGACGGCACACTCGAGGGTCCGTGCCGTTGGCGTCACCTCGCTGATTCCCTCGACCGACTCGGCGGTCTCGAGATACGCCTCCGGCGAGTCAGCAAACGTCAGCGTCACTGTCGCGTCGCCGCCGAGTGAGTCCCGGAGGCCGTCAATCGTATTGACGGCGACGAGCGTGCCGTTCGTCAGAACACCGATTCGGTCACAGATCGCGTCGACGTGCTCTAAGATATGGCTCGAGAAGAAGACGGTCGTGCCGCGGTCGGCTTCCGCGCGGACGAGGTCTTGCAACTCGCGGATGCCGTGAGGGTCGAGGCCGGAGGAGGGCTCGTCCATGATGAGCACGTCGGGGTCGTCGACGAGTGCCATCGCCATCGCGAGGCGCTGGCGCATGCCGGTCGAGTAGCCGCCGGCCGGTCGATCCCACGCATCGGAATCGAGGGCGACACGCTCGAGGAGTTTCTCGGGATCGTCGTCGGCCCGTTTCGTCTCGATGGCGAACTCGACGTGTCGGCGGCCGGTAAGCCGTGGGTAGATATCGAAGCCTTCGGGAAGGATTCCGACCCGCTCGCTGATCTGGTCGGCCTCCGTCTGGGCGTCGTAGCCAAGCACTGTCGCAGAGCCACTTGTCGGGCGGACGAAATCGAGCAGCATGTTGATCGTCGTCGACTTGCCAGCCCCGTTCGGTCCCAGAAAGCCGAACACCTCTCCCTCCCGGACCGTCAACTCGAGGCCATCGACGGCGGTGACGTCGCCGTACTGTTTCGTCAAGGCGGTCGTTTCGATTGCTGTCATTACGGTGACCTACCACGATAGGCCATATAAGCCGGTGGGGCGGTTTCAGCCCAGGAAAACGGTAGTGTTTTTCAACAGGTCTCGGACGACTCTAAACGCGAGTGGATGACTCCCAGTAGGTGAAGATTTTTGAGGAGGTCTTTCCTCTGTATGAATATGGCACTCGAACTTCCAGGACCGGTCGAGCAACTCCGACAGGATGAGTATACCGGGGCAAACCGCTGTGTCCCATGTACCGCAGTGAACCTCGTAATCGCCGTCGTGGTCGCACTCGCCGTCGGCATCATTTTTCTGCCCGCTGGCGCAGCTGTCTTCGCACTCTCACTGGCGACGATCTATCTCCGGGGCTATCTCGTCCCCGGAACGCCGGCCCTGACGAAACGATACTTCCCCGACTGGCTGCTCGCGAAGTTCGACAAAGAACCGCTCACGCTCGAGGAAGCCGCTGCCCTCGAGCAAGAGGCAGAGACTGGCCTCGAACACGAAACGGACGCAGACACAGCGGTTGAACACGAGACAGACACCACTCTTGAGCAAGAAGCAGACGCCGCGCCAGCGGCTGCCGATGAATCCGACACTGAGACGAGCGACGAACAGGCAACGGCCGCTGCACCGGAGCCAGAGCCACCGGAACACGTCGATCCGGAGCACCTGTTTCTCGAGCACGAGATTCTCGTTCCCTGTCCAGGGCCGGAAGCGGGGGTTGTAGACACAACGGAAATGTCGGCTGCGGACGAGGAGAGTAGCGAAACTGACGACATCGCCGACACCGCCGACACCGAGGAGGCAGACCTCTGTCTCACCGCCGACGTTGAAACGATGTGGCAAGCCGAAATCGACACCCTTCGCGATGGCGACCGCGAGGAACAACTCGCGGAGTTTCTCGAGACCGACGCCGAGGCTGTCGAACTCGAGACCAGCCGCTACGCGGTCGCCCGGGTCAACGGACGGCTCGCAGCACGCTGGGAATCCGAGGCCGCGGTGCTTGCAGACATCGCCGCCAAGCGCGTCCTCGCCGAGCGCCTGCCCGAGTGGGATCGGCTGACCCTTCAGCAATGTAGCCAGCTCGCAAACGGCCTGCGGGCGTTCATCGAGACGTGTCCCACCTGCGAGAGCGACATCTCGCTGGACGAAGAGACCGTCGAATCCTGCTGTCGCTCGCGGCAGATCTATGCGATTACGTGCAACGACTGTGGCGTACGGGTTCTCGAGGTTTCACAGTAGTCTCGAGGGCGGTCACAGATGGGGAACACGGGCGGCTCAACAAAGATAGCTCCACCGGCAGTTCCCGCGGCGACGGGTGGACCGAAGGAGTGTTTTGTCTGGACTCCCTCCTAGACGCCAATGAGTCAGCAGAATCTCGAGTCGCTCGACGTCGAGGCGATCCGCGAGGAGTTTCCCATTCTCGAGCGGGAGTTCGACGGCCAGCAGGTCGTCTATCTCGATAACGCGGCGACGACCCAGACACCGGACCCGGTCGTCGACGCGATGAGTGAGTACTACCGCGAGTACAACTCGAACATCCATCGCGGAATTCATCACCTGAGCCAGGAGGCCTCCATCGCCTACGAGGAGGCTCACGACCGCGTCGCCGACTTTATCAACGCCGACGGGCGCGAGGAAGTCATCTTCACGAAGAACACGACCGAAAGCGAGAATCTGGTCGCGTATTCGTGGGGCCTGAACGAACTCGAGGCGGGCGACCGCGTCGTGCTGACAGAGATGGAACACCACGCGTCGCTGGTCACGTGGCAACAGATCGCCCAGCAGACAGGTGCCGATGTCGAGTACATTCAGGTCGACGAGGATGGCCGACTCGATATGGACCACGCCCGCGAGTTGATCGACGACGATACCGCACTCGTCTCGGCGGTCCACGTCTCGAACACGCTCGGGACGGTCAATCCCGTCTCCGAACTGACCGACCTCGCCCACGAACACGGCGCACTCTCCTTTATCGATGGCGCGCAGGCGGTTCCCAACCGCCCCGTCGACGTGAGCGAGATTGATGCCGACTTCTATGCCTTCTCGGGACACAAGATGGCCGGACCCACCGGCATCGGCGTCCTCTACGGCAAGCAAGCGTTGCTCGAGGACATGCAGCCCTATCTCTACGGCGGCGGGATGATCCGCAAGGTCACGTTCGACGACTCGACATGGGGTGACCTGCCCTGGAAGTTCGAACCCGGTACACCGCCAATTGCCGAGGCAGTCGGTCTCGTCGCCGCCATCGACTGGCTCGAGGAGATCGGCATGGAACGAATCGAGGCCCACGAAGAGGAGATTGCCCGCTACGCCTACGAGCAACTCGAGGCGGAAGGCGACGTGGAGATCTATGGCCCCGAACCCGGACCGGACCGCGGCGGCCTCGTCAGTTTCAACGTTGAGGGCGTCCACGCCCACGATCTGGCCTCGATTATGAACGACCACACGGTCGCCGTCCGCGCGGGCGATCACTGTACCCAGCCACTACACGACAAACTGGGCGTTCCGGCCTCGACTCGAGCGTCCTTTTACGTATACAACACGCGCGAAGAGGTCGACAAGTTGGTTGCCGCACTCGAGGATGCGCGGCAACTGTTCGCGTAATCGTTTTACAGGCGGAGTGAGCGGCTTTGTAGTCTCTTTTCGAGGAGTGTGACCGAACTCGTTGAGTCCAAAGGCGCAAGTGTAGTACTGGTTCAGAACCACAGAACTACACAATTGTTAGAATAATACAGTCGGTTGAAATTTATAGCCGGAGGCCGTGGACGCACATATGTCCGATCACCCCCACGATGGATCGACAACAGACAATCGCTGGAACCACGTCTTCGTGGCGCTGGCAGCGGCGCCACGACGCCGACTGCTGGCCGCGCTTACCGACGAACCGACACGCACGGTTTCGCTTCCAACAGCCGCAATGGCACCGAACTCCACCGTTGCACCGCAGACAGTCGACCTCGAGTTACGCCATCATCACCTTCCGCTGCTCGAGGCCTCCGAGTACGTCGACTGGGAGCCAGAGCCGCTGTGTGCCACGCGTGGTCCACGGTTCGACGAGGTCCGGGCGGTCGTCGATGGCGTCGCCGCGAACGCATCGGCGATTCCCAAGCCGTTGTCGACGACCGATCACGTCTTCGAGGCCGAAGCGTCTCGAGGCCAGTAAATCATCACGTTCGGCCGGCAGCGGAGTCACGGTTGAACGCAGTGGGGAATACCATTCGATTGGGGGCGATCGAATCAGTGGCGACTATACCACAAGTGCCTAACATGCGGTATGCTCGAGACAGTTCGCCGTCGCGCACGGCCGTATTTGGCGGATGCACCGCCGGCCCACGACTGGCATCACGTCGAGCGAGTTGAAACGCTTGCAGAGACGCTTATCGACCGCCATCCGGACACAGTCGACGAGCGAACGGTCCGACTCGCGGTCTTACTCCACGATATCGGCCGGGAGCGCGAGGATCGCGGCAAAATAGACGATCATGCACAGTGGGGTGCCCGCGAAGCCGCGACGATTCTCGAGGAGGTCGGTGCCGGACCGGACACCATCGACGCCGTTACTCACTGTATCCGTTCCCATCGGTACTCGAACGCGATTGAACCGGAAACGCTCGAGGCGAAACTCGTCTCGGATGCGGATAATCTCGATGCGCTCGGCGCAGTTGGCATTGCGCGGGTGTTCGCCCACGGCGGTGCAGTTGGATCGCCAATTTTCGATTCGGAGACGCCGCCTGCTGAGGATACGACGACTGTGGGGAAGACCCAGTACAACCACATTCATGCAAAAATCCTCGACTTACCGGATCGGATGTACACTGACGCTGGCGCGGCCCTCGCCGAGACGCGAGTGCAGTTCGTCCGCGAGTACATCACACAGTTCGATCACGAACGTCGTGGCGAGCAGTAAGGGACAAACCGTACACCGCGGGCCGGGAGCTTTTCAGTGCGACCGACATACAACGCCATCGCCGAGGTGAGAACAGATGTTTGTGTGTCCCGATCACTCTAAGTGGACGCCGCTCGAGACGGTGAGTCGCGTTCTTGCCGCGGCCAGTTGGTACGATTTCCTGCTTGGGATCGTCCCAGTTGCATTCGCGGGTGCGCTGGTCACTGCGAACCTGACGAGTGTCTCGCAGATTCAGATGCTGGCTGTCGCCGCGGCCGTTGGAGTTCTCGTCATCATCGACGCCTGCTACAGAAATCCGCCAGTCGAGCAGGAGTGAGCGTCACAACAGCGACCAGCACCCGCCCACCCGATTTCTCGCATCCGTTGTAGACTCTCAGCTCGCCTCTGAGGAGGGGCGATACCGTCGACTCACGGCACGCCAGTCACCACGGCGGAACAGCCAGTAGGTGATCCCGCCCGGAACGAACGTCTCGAGCAGAAACGCCAGATAGAGGCCGGCAACGCCAAGCGGCGTAACCAACCCGAGCGCGGCGACCGGCAGCGCGAATCCATACCGCCCGATCAGCGAGGCGGCAAACGGTTTTCGAGTGTCGCCGGCACCCAGAAGCGCACCGCTTGCCGTGCCATCGATGCCGAGACCGATCGCGCTGATTGCACTGACCGCGATGAAGATAGTCGTCTGCTCGAGGTTGCCGTTCCCGCCGAAGAGCGTGGCGATAGGTTCTGCAAGGGCGATGACGACGACAGCCATGACGAGATACGCTGCAACCGCGATCCGGATAATCGCAGCGCCGTAGGCTGCGGCCTCGTCTTCGTCGTTCGCACCAAGGTGTTGCCCGACGAGCGAACTCGAGGCCAAGCCGAGTCCCCAGTTGACGCTGTTGATCTGGCTGCGGACACGGCGGCCGACTTCGACGGCGGTGACGACGGCAGGGCCAAAGGTTGCGGCGATCCACAGCAGCGGGAAGACAACGAGTCCCTGTGCGAGTCGGCGGCCGACTTCAGGCGCGGAGATTTCGATCAGTTGGCGAGCCAGCGCGAGGTCGATCCATGCGCTCGTTCGGGTGATGGGGACCGGGCTTGGTTCCATCCCGAGACGGCCATAGGAGCGCCCGGTCATCCCCCACGCGAGGACAACAGTGACGAAACCAGTCGAGAGCGTCGTGCCGATAGCTGCGCCGGCGACGCCCATGTCGAAGCCGAAGATGAACAAGCCGCTGAGGAGGATGTTGAGCACCGCGCCACCCGCGCGGGCGACCATCTCGGTGAACGTGTCGCCGACGCCGGTGTAGGTGCGACTGGCGATCAGATTCAGCATCTCGAAGAGGGCAGCGGGTGCGACATAGACGAGGTAAGTGCTCCCGTACTCGAGCGTTTCACCCTCTGCGCCGAAGAGGCCAATCAGCGTCTCCGAAAATAGGAGGAAGACCGCCATAATCGGCACTGCGAGGGCAACAACCAGCAGGATGCTCTGGATGACCACCAGCGACGCCCGTTCGGTCTCATCCCCGCCGTAGTTCTGCGAGACCAGCGAGATCGTCCCGCCCGCGAGACCAAGTCCCAACATCGCGACGATTTCCCAGTATGCAAGCGCGAACGCGAGCCCTGCGGTCCCCGAAACGCCGACCGCGACGCCGACCATCGCCAGATCGGCCGTCTGCTTCGACATGATTGCAAACCCCGTGACGATGCGGGGCCAGGCCAACTCCATTGTCGGCCGGAACCGCTCGGCGTCGATAATCCCGAGGCGCTCGAGGAGGCGAGCGAGACGGTCGATGGCCGCCTCACCTGGTCCGCGCTCGCTCCCGCGTCCTGTCATTACCGGTGCTTTCGGGAGGCCCCTCTTCGGTCTATCGTTGAGCGCTCGCGTTCCCGCAGATACGATCAATACAAAAACACTTTACAGTAGCCTTCGAGCGAAGCGTATGAGACGACGAACGCTCCTTGCCAGCGTATGCGGCTCTGCGGCGGTGCTTGGCGGCTGTACGGTCCCCCAGTCTGACTCGCGTGACCGGTCGTATATCCCGCGTTCGGCGGACGGGTTTCCAACCCACACAACTGGTTTTCGTGATCTGAATCCATGGGACTTCGATGAACGCGAACCCGCACAGACGATAACAATCGGGAGCGAAACGGACCTCGAGGACTCATTCGAACCGCACGACATCTACCTCTGGAATACGCTCGCGGAACGCGATATCGACATTCGACTCATCGATATGTGGGAGCGAGAGATCGTCTTCGACGAAACCGAGACTGTGCCGTCCGATTCGATCTATTCGTTCACAGTTTGGACTCCAGCAGTGTATCTCCTCGAGCTATACGTTCCAGACACTGACACGCAGCAGGTGTTACGAATCCGCTGCCGTTTCTTCGATTGTAACATCTCCTCAACGCGCGTTGCACTCGAGGCCGACGACCAGTTCGAAGCAATTGCACAGTCGACGTTGGCACTGTGCCCGAATCCAATCTGTGAGTCAGGAGAATCCATCGAAGAGCGGGCAGCAGAGATAAGTATCAATTTGAGTCCAGACGTAGACCTCGAGTAAGACCCGACACAGAGTCGCCTATCAATCGTCAGCTGTGTATGCGCCGCTTCGGTGCTCGATTCGATGCACTTCGAGGACCGCTGTGCCGTGGGTGAGCGTACAGGCCAGTCGATACTGTCCGATACGAAGTTTGGAAAACGGCCCACCGGTTAGTGGCTCGAGAAAATCTGTTGGATCTCGCCAGGCCGAATCCACGACCTCGTCGAGTTTCGACACGATTCGGTCTTGAACATGCGGATCCAGTTCAGCGAACTGGTCGGCAGCACGCGGCGTGAATTTCCAGGTCCAGTCCTCGTTACTCGGCATCGTCGTTCTGCTCCATCAACTCGAGCACTTCGTCTCGCGAAACGAGGTCATCGTCACCAGATCGAAGTTCGTGTTCGCTTGCCGCGATCTGCTTCCACCCTTCGCGAGAGAATTCCGGATGTTTCACCGCATCTCGAGCGGCGTAGCGAAGGAATTCACTTCGAGAGTTGAAGCCCTCTTCTTCCCACGTTGTATCGATATCCTCGAGAAAGGCCTTGCTCAAGCGGAGGTTGATCTGGACCATCTCCGGTCCGTTCTCGCCGGTCCCGGTATCTGTACCAGACATATACGTCTGTGTTGCCTGCGTATATGGATAAATCTTCGTGCGACGCGTCAGAACCGGATCAGCCGCGAAGCCTCGAGAGCACCACGCGCAGATGATCCGCCGACAGTAGCGACGTGGCCAGTCCATGTGGACACCGGTTTCGCCAGACAATGTGCTGAATCCCACCCGCTGGACCCGCCCCGGGATCGGGATAGTCGACGGCAGCTGTGTGCTTTCAACGCTCGCTCCCCCGTCAGTCAGTATTCATTTCTGGGAGTTCTCGCTTCGATCTGTCTTGGGCGCTCGAGAGAGCGCCGATCACTCAGAGCGACCGACAACAGGGTATCAGGCGTGATCGTCGCGGTGGTGGTTCGCCAGAAGGTATCCGACTCCACCGAGCCCAGCGAGCGTGCCGAGGACGCCAAATCCAGGAATCGAATCGCTGTCGCCAGCCGTGTCGGTTTCGTTGTCTACGGCATCGGCGTCGCTCGAGTTGGCACCATTGTCGCCACTCGTCGTTTCGTTCACGGAGTCGCTTTCGCCATTGAGGTCGTCGTGCGACGTGTCGGTCTCATTCTCAGCCGGCCTCTCGTCGTCTGTAGACTCGTTGTCGTCGTCCTCGTCGGCCGCGCCGTCCATGGATCCGCCCAATGGTTCCGGTTCCTCGTCGTCGCTCACCTCGTCGATAGTGATCGGGACTCCGTCTCGAGACTCCTCGAGTGCCGACTGGGCCGCCTCTTCGTCCGAGGTGTACACCGTGACGACGAAGACGTTGCGTTCGCAAATTTCGTCCTCACCGGACGAGCGACCGATCCTCTCGAACCAGGGTTCGTCTGCCAATTCCGCGTACAATTCGTCCGCGACATCACGCGAGCGTTCGACCTGGTCCCACCACGCTTTGGGAACTTCTTCAGTTGCAATGACCTCATCACCCGACATGGCTGTCGCAATCTCAGTCAGTTCACAGTCATCTTCGTCGGAGCGTGCACTCGCGGCCCCGGGGACCGCGCTCACAGAAAGACAGCCAAGAGTTGCGAGTACCTGCCGTCGGTTCATATGCTCGTTGTTGTTTCTATCACACATAAAGAAATGGAAAGCTAAAACGAACTTTGCACTGAAAGGGTGCCCTATTCGACCGAGTTACCCGTCACTCGAGGGATCAGCCGCGAAGCCTCGAGAGCACCACACGCAGATGGTCCGTCGAGAGCAGCGAGGTCGGCCGATCCATGTGGACACCGATTTCGCCCGAGAGCGCGCCGAGGCCGACTCGCTGGACCGGCTCTGGTAGCGAGTAGGCACGGCGAATCCAGTGGGCCAGTTGCTGTTCTCGAGCCAGATCATCGCGCCAAGCGTGCTCGTAGGCTGCAAGCGTGGTCGGTCGATGGGGGTCGATTTCGCGGGCGGCGTGGTCGGCACAGGTCATGCCATAGAGGATGCCACCGCCGGTGAAGGGCTTGGTCTGGGCGGCCGCATCGCCGATGAGAAAGACGCGCCGGGAAGTGACGCGATCCGCTGGACCGACGGGGATCGCTCCGGAACACCGATGCGAGACGTCGATTTCGTAGCCGTCGATTAGTTCCTCGAAGTGCTTGTTCACGTGCACGCCCGGTGGGGCAGCGAGTCCGTACTCGACACCGGCCTCGCCGCGGGGGATGCGCCAGGCAAAGAACGTGGGAGCGGTGAGGTGGACGTCGACGAAATTGTCGTGATCGTCCTCATCGGAAAAGGCGAGTACACCATGGAGGAGTTCGTCGGGTTCGGGAAGGCCACACTCATCGCGCACTCTCGATCGCGGGCCGTCGCAACCGGCGACCATGCGGGCCTCGTGGGTGACGACGCCGTCAGGGCCGCTGGCAGTCACCGTCGCGTGGTCTGCATGTTCCTCGACGTCGGTGACGGTGTGGTGTTCACGAACGTCCGCGCCGGCCTCGCGCGCGAGGTCCGCGAGGTGCTGATCGAGCCCAACACGGTCGATGACGTTCGAAGCGACCTCGTCCTTATAAAACGGGTAGGCATCGCTGTGTGGACCGCCGACGTGGAATCGCGCGCCGTAGACCTCGTTCTGGAAGAGCTCTTCGCGTGCATTTTGGCCGGTGTATTCCCAGATATCGGTGCTGACGTGGCCTGAGCAGGCAAGCGGCGTCCCGACGGTTCCTTGCTCCAAGGCGAGTACGTCGTAGCCCTTCTCGGCGGCCCGTCGCGAGAATCGCGCCCCAGCTGGGCCGACGCCCACGACGACGAAATCATACATGTGCAATACGTTCACGTCGGCGAATAAATATCCTGCCGAAGGCTGCACCTCGAGTGGCAGTGGTGTCAGCGTCGTCTGGTTCCTGTACTACAGGACGAACGGCCCCTGCTGTCGAATTTCCTCATCATTCGGACGGCCGGCGACAGCGACAACGCGGAGTTCGCTTTCGGTCTCGGTCTCGGTCTCGTTTCCACGCTCGCTCTCGAGGACGACCGACCGAGACTCCGTGAGCGGGAACACATCTCCTTTCTCGAACTCGTGGCCATCAACGGTTCCCGTCCCGGACACGCCGTACAGAAAGCCCGTCCAGCCGTCCGGTAGTGTCCACGTCCAGTCGTCGGTCACTCGCACGTCGTGGTAGGTGAGTTCGGTCGTTGGCTCGAGTGGCGATCCCCCACCGACGACGGTTGTGATCGTCGCGCCGTCTTCCTCGAGCGTTGGCAGGTCGTCAGCCGCCGCGTCTGCGTAGTTGGGCTCGCGGTCTTTCTCCTCGCGGGGCAGGTTGACCCACAGTTGGAGGCCGCTACAGCCCGCGCCGTTTGCGGGGAGTTCCGAGTGGCGAATCCCCTTGCCAGCCGTGATGTGCATGGCCTCACCCGGTGTTGCTGTGTGGGAGACTCCAAGCGAGTCCTCGTGGTCCATCCCGCCCTCGAGCATGTAGGAGACGATCTCGAAGCCGCGGTGTGGGTGCATCGGAAAGCCGTCGTCAGGGTCGATATAAAAGCGCTCGAAGAGAACGAACGGGTCGAGGTGGGTCGGACACGCCGTTGTTGGAAACGCGCGCGTCGAGTTGACGCCGGTTCCGTGTCGGACCGTCTCGCCCGCAATCGGCTCGCTCGAGGCGTTGGATGCGTCCGGATTCATGGTCAGATTCAGGTCGCTATCCGGATAAGCGACCCGGCTGGTGAGAGCGTCACTCCTCGAGCAACGTCCACAGTCGTTCGGTATCGCCGTCGAAGCGCTCGAGGAGCGCACGCATCTCACGGCGGTGGTCGTCGGTCACGGTGACGTGGACCATTCCCTCGCCGGGTTGGCCGTAGACGACGCTTGCGCCCTCGGGCGCGGCGACGATTGCGGGGAGGGCAACGAGGTCCTCCTCACCGTCGACCAGAATTGTCGTTGGCTCTTCGCGGTCCAACCCCTCGCGGAGCGCGCGAATCACGTCCGCAGAAATCTCCGCGGGCGGATTGACAGCCTCGAGGTGGATTTCATCAGTGACAGCCGCCTGAATCTCGTCGTCGACGGCTTCGCGCTCGGTTCGTTCGTCGACGAGTGCAACGTCGGGCGTCCGACCGGCCTCGAGAAGGTGGTAGGTAACGACGTCGCCGACGGCGATCAGTGGACCCTCGACATCGGCGAGGAGTGCGTCGGCGTCGGTCTCGATCGGTCCAATCGGGTCTTTGAGTTCGCCACGGAGGGCATCGGGGAGAACGAGCAACTGGTCGTCAGACGCATTCGTGGCGGCGTCGGTAGTCGAGTTAGTATTGTCTGAAGTCACGGTAACAAGCAGAACGAGCGTTAAATCGGGTACTTAGCGAACTTTCAGTGCGTACGCACCGGGTTCGGTGACCTGCATCTCGGTTGCAATCTGGCTGTCCTCGGGGTGGGCGATGACGACGTAGCCGGCCCAGTCCTCAGTCAGCGACGAGGAGTTACAGGCGTCACAGGTCTCGTTGTCCGGGTCGTTGACCCGGTGACACTCACGACAGACGAGACGGTCTGCGGCCATGGTTATTCACCCTCTGCGGGGGCTTCCTGGCGCTCGTGTTCGTCTTTGAGCCAGCCGTGTTTGCCGAGGCCGGGCTGTTTCGCGGTGAGCCCGATCTTCGAGTCACGCGGGTTGCGCTCGTCGATGCTCTTGGTGACGATTCGTGCGCGGACGGCGTCTTCGACGCCAAGTGTTCGGTTGGAATCGTTCGATGCCAGTTGCTGGTTCTCGCCATCGAAGGCGAGATACTCGTCGGAAATCTGGGAGACGTGGAGTAGGCCGTCGACGGGGCCGATCCCGACGAACGCACCGAACTCGACGACTTCGACGACCGTCCCGTCGACGACTTCCTGCATCTGTGGATCGAACGTGACGGCATCGAAATCGGCTTCGTAGTAGACGCCGGGTTCGTTCGGGAGCACCGTCCCCTCACCGATGTCGTGGACATTCGTCACCGAGACGATGCTGCCGACTTCTTCGTCCATTCGGCCTTCGAGTTTGTCCTGTAGCAGTCGCTTCACGAGGGTCGGCGAAACGTCACCGAGCGCCTCCGGCGGTACCTCCACCGTATCTTTCAATCTGACCCGTTTGTACATCTATGGTTGAGTTATCGCTAACTTGTTTCTCCCGCGTAATGCAATTACCGGTACGCTCGCCTCGAGCACCCGGTCACCGAGCGGGCGATCGTTCGTGACGACGTAGTCGACAGTACCCCGGCGGGCGAGTTCAACTAATGCGTCGTCGGCGTACGATGCCTCCGTATCGACGATAAGACAGCGTTCAGTCGCCAAGTCATGGCCGACGTTGGCGGCCGTCCCCTCCGTGCCGCCTTTTTCCGAAAGGCGACGAAGTTCTTCGATGACGGCCTGGGGCGCAGTCGGCTCATAGCTCTCGAGTATGCGCTCGAGTTCGTCGAACAATCGCACGTCGAGTTCGACTGGCATCATGAGCGCACTCGTGTCCAGTGCGATCCGCGATGGTCCTGTGCCTGTACTCATTCGTCGTCAGTGCCCGTCGAGTTACTCCGTGAGTGTTCCAAGTCC
The DNA here is from genome assembly GCF_011043775.1 of Natronolimnobius sp. AArcel1. NCBI lineage: Archaea > Methanobacteriati > Methanobacteriota > Halobacteria > Halobacteriales > Natrialbaceae > Natronolimnobius > Natronolimnobius sp. AArcel1. Next base: position 339,655 of record NZ_JAAKXY010000004.1, read on the forward strand.
GATCAGTCGCCAGCGGGCACCGATACGGCGATTGATCGCGATTTTTGCGCCGGGTTCGGCTGCAACGGGGCGCTTGAGTTTGACCTCACACTCGCCTTCACGCGCGCTGGTGACCGCACCAACGGTCGTGGCGGTACCGACAGTCATCATCAGCGGCTCGCCCGTGCTGATCTCGTCGACGGTTTCGCCACCGTCGACGCCGACGACGCGCTCGAGGAGGTCGACATCCATCGTGAACGACTGCCAGGTTGGCGGGAGCGAGCCGGGTGGGCCTGCCAGCCGCCCAGCGAGTGCGTCACCTTTCGTCAGCGACGGGTCGAGTCCCGTCCCGACACCCAGCAAGCCACCGGGTGTCGCGGTGTCGACGTTTTCGCCACCGGCTTGCAGCGAGCGAATCGTCGTCTCGATTGGGACGTACTCGGTCTGGCCGCCTTCTTCGATTTCGCGGCCGGGTTTGATCTCGATATCGTCGTCGACCTCGAGTTCGCCCTGAACGAGGCTGCCACCGAGGACACCGCCAGCGAGGTTGTCGGCAGTGGTGCCCGGTTTGTTGATGTCGAAGCTGCGGGCGACGTGCATCCGCGGATCGTCGTCAGGATCCTGGTCAGGCGTCGGAATTTCGTTTTCGATTGCCTGGATGAGGAGATCGAGATTGACCTCCTGTCCGGCGGAGACGGGGACGACAGGCGCGTCTTCGGCGACGGTGCCTTCGACGAACTCCTGGATTTCCTCGTAGTTGCGCCGTGCCTGCTCCCCGCTGACGAGGTCGACCTTGTTCTGGGCGATGACGATGTTCTCGATACCGATGATATCGAGCGCCATCAGGTGCTCTTCGGTCTGGGGCTGTGGGACGGGCTCGTTGGCGCTGACGACCAGCACGGCTCCATCCATCAGCGATGCTCCCGAGAGCATCGTCGCCATCAGGGTCTCGTGACCCGGGGCGTCGACGAACGACACGGTCCGAAGCGGCTCGCTCTCCGAGCCATCCGAACACTCCTCTGAAACGGTGTAACAGTCGGGTTCGTCCAGGTCTGGACAGTGACGGAACGTCGCGTCCGCGTAGCCGAGCCTGATGGAGATACCGCGCTTCATCTCCTCTGAGTGCTGGTCGGTCCACGAACCACTCAGAGCCTGGACCAGCGTGGTCTTGCCGTGGTCGACGTGACCGACGAGCCCGATGTTCACCTCCGGTTGTTGATTTCCTGCCATAAGACGGTGAGTAATCTTAGCTATGGCTTCCGTCGTGCGCTTGATAAAGGTTGCGAGCTATCCCCGCAGTTCGGCGATCAACTCCGCTCCTCGAGGTCGGTCACTCCGCCACATCGTCGCGCCACAGTGCAGTGACTATTGTCTGCCATCCCGACGAGCTTTTCTCGAGTGCGCCCCTCTTCAGTAGCGTGTCGGAATTCGCGTTCGAACTCGAGGTATGTGCTCGACTCGAGGCCGACAAACCGGGACTTATTGCCCGCCAGCTTGGCGCAAGCGTCGCCGATCCGGGCGGGCGAATCCTGGACGTCGTCTGCGTCGAGCCCGGCCCCGAGTTCGAGGAGCGACTCACACTCACGAGCGAGACGATTCCGGACGCGGCTATCGCCTCCGATGTCGGGCCCGGCCGTGCTCGTTACTGGAAGCATGCGTTCCCCGACGACTGTCATCCGAAACAGGCGCGCCGGGCGATGGAACGAGCCTGCGAGATCGGCTTTTTTGAGCGCGAACGGCGGAATGGCCGCGACTACGTCCGCCAGGTTGCCCGCTATCCGGACTGGTACGGACGACTGGTCGGCATCGAAAACAAACCCGACCTCGGCCGGCCAGGCGACCTCGAGGCGCAGTTGCGAACGGACGTTAGCCTCGCGCTGGTCGACGAAATTATCCTCGCGACGGAAAGTTACGTGACGCGCGCGCATCTGAATCGCATTCCCGACGAAGTGGGCGTCTGGCGCGTCCACCGCGGCGATGGGGACTTCCCCCAGCCGCTTGAGGTCGAAATCAACGTGATTCGTGAGCCAACGCCCCTGCCGACTGGGGAGGCCGGTGTCGAGCCGCTCGAGGCCCATCCCGGCCGGACAGAGATCGCTGTCGTCGACGAGGCAGCCAAAGCTCGAGCGCGTCGGCGACTTGCCGAACGGGCCTACGGCAAAGGCTGGCGGACGTACGAGATGCCGGCCTGTACGGCCTGTACGTCGACCGACCCCGACGAGACCGGCGCGACACTTCCACACTGTCAGTGGGCCGGCGAGATCGTCGATGCCGGCTCGAGGTGTGGGCCATCGTGTCCAGGCTACGAGCCAGTTGCGGACCGAGAGTTGGTTGATCTCGAGGCAGAACGGGCGATGCGGACGCCCTGGCGGGCTGATCCAGCGGGTCGCCAGCGACGCCAATCAGGGTTAGATCAGTTCGAGTGACGGCCGGCAGCGTACCGCTGAGCAACTCACTCGGGTAGCTGGTACTGCTCACCGTCGACGGCGAGTGGCTCGTCGAACGCCTCCTCGAGCGGATAGTAGTGCGCCAGATGAACGAGTCGCGTCCGTTCGGCCTCGAGATCCGATGCTAACGCGAGGGCACCTTCTCGAGTCATGTGTTTCGTGCCGAACGTTCGAGGGATGCCGTCTGGCCCTTCGTGGCGACCACCGGCAGGATGGTGTTTGCAAAATCGTGCGGGAACGATTGCCTCAGCCAATAGGAGGTCTGGGTTAGCGAGCACCTCGCGAGAGCGGGCTGGAATACCATAGCTCGTATCGCCCGAAATCGACAACTTTGCGCCCGTCTCGGGCTCTTCGATGGCGAGGCCGTAACACAAAAGCGGCGGGTGTTCGACCGGTACCAGCGTCACGTCGAACCCACAGATCCGGACCGGTTCAAGTGGCGTCGTTGGCTGGACCGTCACAGTATCGAGGTAGTCGTAATCGGTGGCGACGGTTTCGGCGACGCTCGAGTCGGTGTTGGGATCGGTTTCGTTCGCGGCGTAGACGTCGAGCGAGTCGAAGACGCGAAAGGCGTTGCCCAGCCCATCGAGATGATCGAAGTGGATGTGGGTGACGATGGCGGCGTCAGGGAGCGAGACGTCATCACGCAGGAATTGATACCGAAAGTCGGGACTGAAATCGACCAGCAGCGACTCACCGGTGCGGTCGTTCTCGACGTGGACCGAAAATCGTGTTCGCTCGAGGCCGCGTTCGCGGGCGGCTTCGCACGTCTCGCAGCCACAGCCAACAGTCGGCGTGCCGGTCGTATCGCCAGTTCCGAGCAGGGTGACGCGCATCAGTGTGTGCCTCCGATGGCCACCCTCGCGCTTAGTACTGGCTGGCCTCGAGCAACGCGCGTACGTCGATCAGACATACACCTCGCCACCCTCGAGAGCGTCTGTGATGAACGGGTGGTCCGACGCGGACTCGACTCGGTCCGCCGGGAGGACGTAGAGTTCAACGACCGTGTCGTGTTCGATTCCGACCGTCTCAGCGAGCGCCTCGAGTTGTTGTTCGTGTTCCTCGAGGGCTTCGTCTGTCTCCGTCTCGAGGACGACAAGTAACTCGACGGCGGCGTGAACGCCGCGGTTGTCGCGGATCGCGTCGCCGAACGCAACGAGTTGGTCGATCACGTCGTCGTGGTCTGCTTGTGCGCGAGTGGCGAACGCGGCGGCAACGTCGCCGTCGGATTCAGCGGTCGTTCCGGTGGGAGTCGTGTCCTCACGAAGCGCGCTGTCTCTCATTGGCGGCTGTTAGAACCCGCCGCATAAAGGGTATGCTGATCGGTGCCAGCCGCTGCGTGCTCGAGGAGCGTATCGTCCACCGTGGAACGGCACAACACTTACTTTTCACTCGAGTGTGGAAGGAACTATGTCGCTCGAGCGGTCACGGCGGAATCTGCTTGGCTCACTCGGAGCGAGTGTTGCAGTAGTTCTCGCTGGCTGCCAGACGGGAGATGAGGAGGCGGGCGATACCAACTCGAGTGCGGCTGAAGACGGTGACGAACGTGATCCAGTCGACGAGACTGAGACGGCTGACGACGAGGAGGACACGGCTGGTGGCGAAGACGAGACCAATGATGACGAGAGCGACACAGCCGACGCCGACACCGTTCACGCCGACTACGAGACGACCGACGTTCGGGTCGTTGGGCCGGATGGCACAGAACGCGGCGCTGTAACCGCTGCGATTGCCGATACCTCCGATCTTCGCTATCTCGGATTAAGCGATACCGACGAACTGCCGACTGACCGCGGCATGCTGTTTACCTACGACTCCGTGGCTGACCGCACGTTCGTCATGCGCGAGATGGACTTCGGTATCGACATCATCTACGCAGACGCCGACGGCACGATCACCGAGATTCATCACGCGCCAGAGCCCGAACCCGACGAAGATGGAACCGACCAGCGCTACCCTGGTCGCGGCCAGTACATCCTCGAGGTCGGCTACGAGTGGACAGCCGAGCGCAACGTGAACGAGGGTGATCGCCTCGAGTTCGATCTCGAGGGGTAACAGCAGCGAGAAGCGTACTATCAGCGAAAAATCGGAGCGTCGTCAGTGGCTATGATCGTGGTCGTGGTCGTGATCGTGACTGTGATCGTGTCCGCTATCTGTCTCACCGCCATCACTCGCCGCCCCGCCGATATCGCCGCCGGCGACGAGGGCGTCGTGGTCACCTTCGATCATATCCATGTTCTTCAAGCTATCGCGCTCTTCGAACTCCTCGACGGCGTGAACCAGATCCTGCTGGGTCAGCGTCGTCCGATCTTCCGTCAGCGCCTCGAGGACGGCCTCGCGAAGGACCATCCGGAGATCGCTGCCAGTTAGCCCGGAGGTAGCCTCAGCGATGAGGTGTGGGTCGAACTCCTCGATTTGCATCTGGCGCGTGATGACAGAGAGGATGTCCGCGCGCATGCCCGAATCGGGTTTCGGGAAGTTGATGATCTCGTCGAAGCGTCGCCAGGCGGCGTCGTCTAGCTGGTCGGGGTGGTTCGTCGCACCGATCAACAGCACGTCGTCGTCGATGAGCGAAATGTTGTCGACGGCTTTGAGCAGGGTGTTGACGGCGCGTTTGAGCGCGGCGTGTTCGTCACTGCGGCGGGTCTTAGCGACGAAGTCGAACTCGTCGATAAAGAGGATACACGGCGAGAGTCGCTTTGCGACCTCGAAGGTCTTATCGACGTTTTTCGCCGTCTCACCGAGATACTGACTCGTAATCATCGAGAGTTTGACCTCGACGAACGGCAGGTCCATATCCTGGGCGAGCGCCTGTGCTGTCGACGTTTTCCCGGTTCCCGGCGGGCCAACGAACAGCAGTTTGCCAATCTCGCGCAGACCAATTGCGGATAGGTAATCTCGATGCTCGATAGCTTTCGAAATCTTGTCGAGTTCGTTCTCCTGATCGTCGGTGAGCACGAGGTCGTCGAGGGACATATCGACTTCCTCAGGTGCGCGCACGTCGACGAGATCCAACATCTCCTCGTCGTCGTCCTCGTTGAAGTACTCCTCGAGCAAGCCGTCGATCCAGACGCGGTCAGCGCGGATCGGGCGGTTTTGCTCGCGTGCGGCCTCGTGGGTCACGTCGAAGCTGTCGTGATCTTCGAAGCGCTTTGCGAGCGTCGGGTTCGCAAGCAGTCGCTCGTCGTCGACGCGGTCGGCGAACCAGCGCTCGGCGAGGTCCATCTGGGTGAGACTGATGGTGCCGGAAAACTCGTCGCGTTCGGTAAACATCAGCTCCGAGACGGCGTTCCAGGGCTGGTCGACGCCGGTCGCCTCTCGAGCGGTGCCGGTGGTTGCCGAGAGCGGGCGAGTGATGCCGGTTCGGTGGCGATCAGACGACGTGGTTGACTCCTCCTCGTCGTCATCGTCGCTCTCGTTACTGCCGGTTCCGCCGGTCCAGAAGACTCGGCGATACGATGGCGGCAGATCGTTCTCATCAAGCGTCCTGTCATCCGAATACACGCTCGTCGTGAGCAGGAACTCTACGACATCGAGCGCCGCGTCACTCATTCCGTCATCGTAGTTGCTACACGGCCTTAACAGCGTCGTCACGCGAAACGTGTGTCAGACAGTCCCAGCACTCGAGGGTCCAACCGGTGGCCTACTGTCTGCATACGGCATAACGGTTTTCGTGTGTGCGGTCACAAGCACGTGTATGAACATCTTATTGGGGCTCGGAGGCAGCGACGAATCCATGAAAGCCCTCCGGCGAACAATCGACCGCACACTCGAGGTCGATGACGACGACCTCACCGTCGCAATCCTCGAGAAACCCGAGTCGAAGCGCTCGCAGGCAGAGATGCAAGCCGACGCCGAACAGCATCTCGAGGAGGCGGGCATCGACGCGGATATCATCCAACTCGAGGGCGACCCGGGAAGTTCACTGGTCAACTACGCCGAACAGGGCGAGTTCGATCAGGTGGTCATCGGCGGCGGGACGCTCTCACCGATGGGGAAAATTCAGCTCGGGCCGATCACGGAGTTCGTTCTCCTGAACGCGCCGACGACCGTCAAACTGGTGCGATAACGATGCACGGAACGCGACCGTACCCGGACGAACCCGTCGGTGCGTTTCCGGCACCACCGGCCACCTTCGAGGACGGTGATGGCCGACAGATCGACGTTCGGGCACCAGATACGTTCGAAGACGTCATCGAAGACTGCGTCACAATGTACGACGCCTTCGACCCCTCAGACCGTGCCCAGGGGATTCCACCAACCGGCGAGCAACGAATCCGCAACTGGCTCGAGACGATTGCAGACTACAGCGTCAACGTCGTTGCCTGTCACGACGGCGATGTGATCGGTCACGCCGTCCTCGTCCCCGATACCGACGACGTCGCAGCAATCGACTCCCGTGGCGAAATCGAGTGGGAACTCGCGATTTTCGTCCTGCAGGAGTACCAGCGCGCCGGTATCGGGACGCAGTTGCTCGAGCATCTGCTCGGCCACGCCAGCAACGTTGGCATCGACCGCGTCTGGCTCACCGTCGAGCGCTGGAATAAGCCCGCGATTGCACTCTACGAGCGTGTCGGCTTCGAGGCGACTGGGACCGAGAGCTTCGAACAGGAGATGGCCATCCTGCTCGAGTAGCGATATACATCAGTTGCTCGCGACTTGATTCCGTTTATGAATAGTCAGCATAAGAGAAAGTGTTATGATGGTGCTATTAGAATCGTAGAAAAATGAACGTCCGGACGCCCATATCTCAACTAGCCCCGGACCTGACTGGAACGGAGGGGCGATAGATGGGACCAAAGAAATCGCGGACACGCGAGCAACAGTCAGCAGAGCAGGACGAAGCGAATGACTCGTCGTCCATCCAGCGATCAACACAGGAATCAGCGTCCCACTCGAGCGCGGCGATGGGCTCGCAGGGACTCGGCACGACGGCTGAGACGGCAGTCCACGGGACGAATCCGAACCGCGTTGGCGACCCGACACCGTCCTACGAGTTCGGCCATCCCGGACTCGCTCCCTCCCCCAGCGAGCACAACATCCAGCGCGCGCTGGCGGGCACCGACACGAGTCAGGACGAGGTTCCTGACACGGTGCTTGATGTGCTCGGCAACGGTGGTCAGTCGCTGGATCAGCCGATTCAGCGCGCGCTCGAGGAGCGCATGGATGCGGACTTCTCGAACGTGCGCATTCACACAGGTGCGAAAGCAGCGGAAGCCGCCGACGCAATCGACGCGAAGGCGTTCACCTGTGGCAACGATATCGTCTTCAATTCGGGTGAGTACGACCCCGAGTCGGGTGAGGGTCAATTTTTGCTCGCGCACGAATTAGCGCACGTTAGGCAGCAGACTGGCGCGGCGATCAGCATGATGCCTCAGGAAGGGGCGGATTTAGAGATTGATCCAGATCCGCACCTCGAGCGGGAAGCTGATGAGACGGCAACGCAAGCGCTGTCTGATAACGAGCCGGTGGTCGTGAATCGGCTTGGAACGGACATCCACATCCAGCGGCTTTCTATCGGTGATGATGGGCCGGATCAAGCGACACTGGATGCGTTCGAGAACGGAGAGTTTGACGGAACAACAACAGACAAGAGCCTAGTAGAACGAATTATCGAGAAACTCGATCCGCGTCAGGCAGTTCGTGAAACTGGTCGCGACACCATCGAGAACGTAGCGGAGAGTGACACTGTCGTTCGGATTGCTGCGAATCTGGCTGCGTTCGTTTCCGTCACTGCTCCAGTTGGGGCCGCAACCGGCAATGTCGAGAAAGCTGCGACGACTCAGGCCTCCGCAGCCGCAGTTATCGAACGCGTCGGCGCTGAGCAAATACGTTCACTCAGCGCTGCAAGTGCGGCTCAAATCTACGATGCGCTCGTTGACGTTGGCTACAAGCAACTCGCGAGCGTTTGGCAGGACGCAGTTCAACTCATTCACAGTGATACAGAGGAGACCGGCTCTGATCTCGAAGGCAAGGCAGAGAGCCGAAAGGAGAACTAATCATGGACGCGATTATCACCGGCGAAGGAGAGGGAATCGTTGGTCTAAGCATCATTGATAATAACGATGTAGAACATCTAATCGAGATCAATGATGGTGGAGAAATTACTGCCCACCAACAAGATGGCTATCCGGATGACCCGGACGAACGAACATTTGAAGAGAGTGAAGCTGTCGGAACGTCTCGACGATTCGCGAAATGGCATGTCTATCGCGAGCGTGGCTATCCGACGCTTCCGCCACACGAAAACCCGGATCGAATCGCTGCGACACTCGTCGCCATCGCACAGCTTTCTGACGAGGACTTCGACACCCTGTTTGGTAACTACTACCGCCAACACGCCCACCACTTCCAGCCCGACCTCGAGGCGCCGATTGAGCCACCGGCAGATATCGATGCCGACGAATTCCTTCGGTACGAACTTGATGTTTACCTCGGAGTCGATGAGGGCCTTGAAGAGACAATTCAGGAGTTCGTTGCTGTGGGGTTCGACGAGGCAGCCGGGCGGACGCTGAAATCACTGGCTGAACCGGTCGATGTTGATTTTGATCCACAAGCTGCACTCGGTCTCGAGGTTGAGGCTGTGTCGGATATCCGCGTGGCGTATCAAACCGGACCCGGTAACGAACAGGTGCTCGAGATTGAGTCACCGCGTGAGCGCGAGCCGGATACGATCATCCAGTTGGTCCCGCTCCCGACGGGATCGCTGGACATGTTCCGGCTACTCTTGTGCCACCATCTCGGTTGCCAGATCCGCGATTGCTACCTCGAGATGGGCGTCGAACCGCCCGAAGCGTTCCGGTTGGTGGGCCATGGGTTTCACCAGTCTGCACAACGGTACCGCCTCCTCGAGTATTTCAAGGACTACTTCGATTTTGGTGCGGATATCCCTGGCTATCGCACGATTGATCTCGGTCAAGACTCCGATCACGCGACTCTCTAGAGGGGAGCAATGCGAGCACGAAAAACGGGGATTGAACGCCAAGCAGATGTGAACATAAACACGACGCAGAGTGAGTCGTCGGTCAAACCGACTCGCACTGAAACTGTCTCTGCGGTCCCCCAACAGAACGCACTGGTCGGGAACGCCTCTACCATCTCGGTACTGTTTGATCACCACGCCGCGGTTTCTGGCGTCGCTGCCGGCCCCACAATGGTCAACGACCAGCGAACTCATCATATCCAGCGCGCGCTCGAGGGGACTGGCACGAGTGAAGACGAGGTGCCTGATACGGTGCTTGACGTGCTCGGCGACGGTGGCCAATCGTTAGAGCAGCCGATTCAGCGCGCGCTCGAGGAACGCATGGACGCGGATTTCAGTAATGTTCGCATCCACACGGGCGCGAAAGCGGCAGAGGCTGCGGATGCCATCGACGCGAAGGCGTTCACCTGTGGCAACGACATTGTTTTCAATTCCGGTGAGTACGACCCGGAGTCTGGTGAGGGTCAATTTTTGCTCGCGCACGAATTAGCGCACGTCAAACAGCAAACTGGGGCAGCGATCAGCATGATGCCCCAGGAAGGGGCGGATTTGGAAATCGATCCTGATCCGCACCTCGAGCGGGAAGCTGATGAAACGGCACAGCAGGCACTCAGTGGTGACAAACCGCTGGTCGTCAACCCGATGGGGGCGGACATGCACATCCAGCGGAGCACGAAAGGCCCACAGATGAGCCGTCGTGAACTCGTGACCCTCGGAAACCCTGAGAAGGGAACACCGTCTTCGTCCACGGATCAGGGCGGGAAAATCAAGCAATTTCTCGATGACTTCTCGACGGTCAAAGTTCGGTTGTCGGTCGACGAACTGAAATCGCTTGTCACCAGCGTCGACACTGTCGATGACATGTATTCCTACCTCGCAGAGCGTGATATCGAACCCTCGAGTGACCTCGAAGAGTGGATCAACAGCCCGCTACTCAGGGGATACCGTTCTGCAGGAGCAACCTCGAGTGTGTTTGGGTTACTGGCACTCGGATTCACGCCACAGGCGGTCGCAGCACTTTCTGTGGGTGTCTCAGTTGCTGCGGTATTACGGAAATACGGAGACGAAATCGGAGACGAAGCGAGAAAGTGGTTGCGCAAACGGCTTGATGAGACTGAGGAAACCATCGTCGAGGAGGAATCTGGAACCGGAAGTTCGACTGGTGATGCCCAGAGTAGGAGGTAATCATTATGGACGCAATTATAACGGGAGAATCCGAACGAGTTGGTCTTAGCATAATCGATAACAACGATATTGAACATCTGATTGAGATGGATGAAACTGGTGAGATCAAGTATCACGAACAAGATGGCTATCCAGACGACGCAGTAGAACGTACTAATAATGAGAACTCACATGTCGGGGAGGCTCGACGGTATGCCAAATACTACGTCTACCGCGAGAAGGGATACGAAACCCTGCCGTGGAATCTCCATCCAGACCGCTTCGAAACAGTCAGAGAGGCCTTGCGTACCCTCTCGAGTACAGCTATTGAAGACTACTTTGGAGAGTTATTGCAACAGAGCCTGAGCCATTACGAGGACGACCCCTCTGTTGAGACAGGTGCAAGTACACGTCCCGTTACGTTACCGGAGACAATGAGCACTCACGAAAACGCAGTGATCTACCAGCAAGAGATATATCTCGATGACGACGATGAGGTTGAGGCTGTTTCCGGGATTCTCGTAAACTACTACGTTGCAAAAGGCGAGCGACGCACTGACCGACACGGTGAGTCGCCTGATCGCGACCCTGACGCACGAATCGAAATGTCACCTGTGCCGATCGTCGCAGCCGACCCGTTGCGTGAGTATCTGTGTTACAACCTCCGGTGTCAAATCCGCGATTGCTATCTTGGAATGGGAATCGAACCGCCAGAAGAATACAGAGTACTCGGGCCAGGTCAGGACCGATTTACGAGACGGTTCCACATCGTCGACCGCTATCCCGAATACTTCGACAAACAAGCGACCATCCCAGGTTACAGCTACGAGTTCACACCGAGTTCGCCTGTCCCGCTGTCTGACCTTACTGATTCGATGGCCACTGGTGACGAAGCGTCACTGTACGACCGAGTACGACACAAACTATTCACCAGAAATGGCTGAACTCACTCACCGCGTGGGTACGGAGACCCTACTCAGTCACGGAATCAGTCAGGCCAGCGTGTACTGGATGACGGCGTGACCAACGTTCTAGTGACTCACGGATTATCTCATGTCAAACAGCAAAATGGCGGCGCGCCGTTGTCGATGATGCCTCAGGAAGGGACCGATTTGGAAATCGATCCTGATCCCCACCTCGAGCGCGAGGCCGATGAGGCTGCCCAAGACGCACTCACGGATGGCCCTGTGACGATCAACCGCCTGGGAACAGCGGTGCATGTGCAGCGATATCCCGGAGACGCTGTCGTCGAAAAAGTTAGCGGGTTACTTGAGACCGGCGAAGAGAAGGTTGACGATGCCACGAGCAAAACCTATCGTCTCAGCAAGGAACAACTACTGGACCTAGTCGACTCTGTCGAGACCTCGAAAGGGGTGGCCCAGTGGATCGAACACCACGATGTCGATGTTGCAAGTCGGGTGCAGGATTCCACAAGTAGTATGGTCAAAGGGGCAAGCAGAGGGTGGACAATTGGGACGACGGCTGGAGCAATGGCTGGTCCGGTCGGGGCAGTCGCTGGTGGTCTCGTTGGCGCTCCCCTCGGCGCAATCCTCAGTACGGCATTCGGCGAACAGGTCGCCGGCAAAGTACAACAGGTCCTGCGAGACCAACTTGGTCTCGAGACTGATCAAGAGTTCAACCTCGAAGAAGATACTGGCGAAGGCTATTCGAGTGGCGATGTCGACATGGATCAGGAGTACGAACAATGAAGGCTGTTATAACAGGCGAGTCTGAGCGTATCGGTATTAAGGTCCAAGATAACAACGGAGTAGACCACGGAATCGAGATGGAGTTCGACGGGGAAATCAAGTACCACGAACAGGATGGCTACCCTGACAAGGCAGCCGAACGAACCCATAGTGAAGGCGAACACGTCGGTCATGCCCGAAAATATGCCCAGTACTACGTTGCGCAGGAAACCGACTACGACACCATCCCGTGGGACATCGACGCCGACCGCTTTGCGGACGTTCGCCAAGCACTCCAAGCGCTTTCGACCGACGACATCGAGCACTTCTTCGGGGACGTCCTCGAGCAGAGTCTGAGTCACTATCGCGACGACCCAGATGTCGATGTCGGTGATACGACACGTTCACACGAACTCCCTGCCGAGATGATCGGGTCTGACAACGCAGTCCGATACAAACAGGAGATTTATCTCGACGACACTGGTGCGGTTGAGGCCGTCTCTGGGATTGGAATCGAGTACTACGTCGCCAGAGGTGACCGAACCACAACCTGGCACGGAGACAGTCCCGACAGAGAACCTGACGCCGCCGTTGATATCGTTCCAGCGCCGCTCGTCGACCCTGTCTCATTTCGAGACTATCTCGACTATAACCTCCGCTGTCAGATTCGGGACTGCTATCTCATGCGAGGAATGGAACCGCCAGAACAGTATCGGGTGCTTGGTCACGGACAGTACCGCTTTACTGGCAAGTACGAAAACTTCGATCTCTACCCACCGTACCACGATTTCCAGGCCGATATCCCAGGCTACTCCCACGAGTTCCGACCTGACCTCCCGATCACCTGGGCGGAGTTGCGCGGGATGACTGACCCGAATCACTCCGGGTCACTCTACGACCAAATCAAAAACGCCCTCTTCATCCGATAGCTGTCCGCCCGCTTCGGTATGCCTACAGGGGCCACGTGGATGCTGATCTCTCGAGCGTGCGCATCGATACGGATGCGAAAGCTGCCGGTTCGATTGACAGCGGATGATCATTCCGACCGCTATCGACAGTTACACCGAGAGCACAGGCTGACTCGCGTACGATAGCACGTACTCGGCTGCCTTCTCGAGGACTTCTGCAGAGGCTGCATCAGTCACTGGCTCGCGCGGCAGGACGATGAAGTCGGCGTCGATGTCGTCGGCTGTGTCGAGCACGACGTTGCCCGGGTGCAGCGTTTTGCGTGTCTTCGAAAAGCCGTCGTCGACCGAGGTCGCCAGCGATACGTCAGCGCCCTCGGCGATTCTGGCGACGTCCTCGAGAAATTCTTGCGTGTCTTCGGCGACAGCGGCTTCCTCGACGGTGCCGGCGTCCATTCCGCGGACGACGCCGCGCCCGAGCACGAATAGCGCGTGAACGGATGCGTCGTAGCGGTCAGCAACGGCAACAGCGTACTCGACGGCGGTCACGGATTCGGCGCTGCCGTCGACCGGCGCGAGCACGGTATCAACGGTAAACGCCCTACTGTCGTCCATACGCGCCAGTGTGTTCGGATCATGCAAAAAACCTCCCCCGTCTCCCACTCGAGCACAACTCGTTTTGAACAGTGAGCGGGGACGTTTAAGAGCGCGGAGCGCAAACCGACGCCTATGTTCGATACCGTCGTCGTCGCCACTGACGGCTCCGAGAGCGTCAAGCGGGCTATCGACGTGTCGCTCGATCTAGCTGATCGCTTTGACGCCGACGTCCACGCACTGTCAGTTGTCGACGCTACCGAGGTCGATGCCTCACCCGAGCAACTGCGCACAGAACTGCGAACGGCCCTCGAGACGCACGCGGATGCCGCACTCGGGACGGTCGAAGATCGCAGCGACCGAACGCTGACGACGGTCGTCCGCGAGGGCCGGCCAGCGGCCGAAATCTGTGAGTACGTCCGCGAAATCGACGCGGATCTGATCGCGACCGGCACGCGCGGGCGCCACGGCGAGAATCGCCTCTTGCTTGGCAGCGTCGCCGAGCGCGTCGTCCGCACCTCGCCGGTTCCCGTATTGACGGTGCGCCAACTCGAGCCAACCGCCGACCCCGAGGAGAACGCAGCCGAACCCGCCGGGTAGACAGCGCGCTAGCGACACCCGACCAGCAGAAAGGGAAGTCACTTCCGCGATGACCCCGCAGTAGCGGGTATGTACGACGAACTCATCGACAGCGGTGACCTGCCGCTCGCCCGCAAATCGGTTTTGCCGGGCACCGGCTTTTTCCTCCCCGATACGCTCGAGGAAGACCTCGAAGAAGAGCAGACTGAAGCCGCACTCGAGGGCAGCGACGTAGCCGTCATCGCCGACCCCGACGCCGACGGACTGGCCTGCGTCGCGCTGATTCGAGAGGCCTACGGAGACGTACAGAACGTTCCCGACCCTGACGACGACGAGGACGACGAGGGCGACGATGATGACGCAGCCGCCGGACTCGAGGGCGACGCGGACGCCCCACTCGAGGAACCAGAACCCACGCCACACAACGTTGCACTTGTCCCCGCGAGCCCGCACAACGTCGAAGACGCACTGGCTCGCGTCGCCGAGTACGGCACGGAGGGAATCGACCTCTACGTCTGTGATCTCTGTCCTGATAGATACGAGTACGTCGACGAGGAACTCGAGGCCGCCCTCGAGACCGCCTCGAGCGTCGAGTGGTACGACCACCACCAGTGGGGCGACGACGTCGCCGAGTCCGTCCGCGAAGCCGGTGCCGAACTCGAGGTCGGCGACTCCGAAGAGGAGTGTTCGGCCGACGTGGTCTATCGCTCGCTCGACTACGAGTTTTCACCGATGTACGAGGAGTTAGCTGCGGTCACGCGCGATCACGACCTCTGGCTGCGCGAGGACCCACGCAGTGACGATCTGGCGGATTACGCCTACTGGACCGACCCTGCCGAGTACGTCGAAATCGTCCGCGAGTACGGCGTCGACCTCCCTGAATGGGCGCAGGACTTCCTCGAGGAGCGCCGCGTCGAGAAGGAGGCACTGATCGAGCAGGCCATCGGGCGCGCAGAGTACCGCGAGGTCGGCGAGTACACGGTTGGCGTCACCTACGGCCGCTGTTCGCAAAACGAGGTCGCCGAAGCGATGCGTGAAGCCGGTGCCGACGCCTCAGTAATCGTCAAACCCGCTGGCTCCGCCTCAATCCGCGGCACTGATGCGTTCGACCGCTGTCACGAGGTTGCAGGGCAGGTCAACGGGGGCGGCCACCCGAAAGCCGCCGGCTGCAAGCCCGACATCTACGACGACATGCTCGATTATGCGACCCACTGGACCTCACGCGGTGCGGTGACGAAACGCGTTATTCTCGAGGCCTTCCGTGACGTTGTCGAGCGCGAGGAAGACGCTGCGGACGACGAAGGCGACGACTAGCGCGGTAGAAGGCCGACGACGCTTACTCCTGCGAGGCCATGTATCGGATCACAAGTTGCAGGACGTGGACGAAGACACCGGCGACGGCGATGTAGACGCCGATGGTCTGCAGTGCGGTCGAAGCATCACGATTGTCTCTGACCTGCCAGACTTCGTATCCAAGTCGGAGCAGGAAGCCAAGGAAAATCAAGGCGAAGCCGATGAGCAACAGCTCCGAGAGGACGAACGAGCCGACGAGGACAACGCCAGCACCGCCGAGGAACGCGAAATTGGCGAATCGACCCCAGTGCTCGAACGTCTGTGAGCGCGCATAGACGTAGCCTGTAACCACGGCCGTCATGAGTGCGGTGATGACTGCCGTCAGACCAAGGATTGTCAGCTGTGTGTCTGGCGGAGCGAATCTGAGGACGCCCGCACCGAAGACACCGAACGCGAACTGAAGGATCACCATGCCAGCGAACGCAGTGCCCATATTCCCAGCTTTCACGCCGCGTTCGGCGATCAGTTCGCCGGCCATGATCGCCAGCCCGTAGGCGATGAGGCCGACAATCGGTGCAATCCCGAACAGGTAGTCGTTGATTGTGGCAAGCGGTGTCGCGATGAACGCATACATCAACGCCACGTTGATCGCCATCAGCGCGCTTGCACCGCCGACGACGCGCCCTTCGCGCCCGGTCAGCGTGAACCGCTGTGTCTCGTGAGACGTATCGAACGAACTCATTTCCAACCCCTAGCCGTCGGAATCGCAAAAGAATGGTCCTTGAGAGGGCGCTATTCGCCGTCTGTGTCCGACTTGAGTCAATCGCTAGACTCCGGATTCCACCGATCCGAGTACGCCGTCCCGCAGGTACACTGCGCGTAGGCGTGGATCACGTCGCCCTCGGCGTAGAGGCCGCCCACGTCCTCGTTCTGTTCCTCCGCGAAGGCGAAGATGTACTGCGGTTCGTGGGTCGCTGTGTCGTCGTCGGCGTCCGGACAGACGCCGTCGGTCAGGTCTTCGTCGATGTCACCCTCGAGATCCATCGCGGATTTGGCGAACTGCATCGCGCCGGTGCCGGTCGCAGCCTGAAACGCGCCGCGGCCGCGTTCGCCGTCGACAACGATCAGTGTGCCACCATCGACGCGCTCGCCAAATTGCTCGAGGCGGTCATCGGAGACGTATGAGTCGGCGAGAAAGATCGCAACGTCGTCCGGTCGCTCCCCAGAGAGAAACTCCGCGCGCTGGTCGTTCATACAGCAAAATCGACGCTCGAGGGGGATAAAAGCCGCGAACCAAAAGATGGGTCGTTAGCAATCGGGGAGCGGAGACACCAGTCCGTATTTGAGGCGGTAACAGACGGCACCGATCGACGAGCCAACGCCGAGACTGTGTGAGTTGTGCTGGTCGTCGACAGCGAGAGTCGCTTGCCCAGCCCAGATCGCTGCGATCAGCGTCCAGCGACGTGCACGCGAGCGTCGAAGGCCAGCGATATCGCGGTCCAAAAGATAGCGATACAGGATGGCGCTTGCAACGCCGATACAGAACCAGTCAGCGCGAAGTGAGGGTGTCTCAATCGCTGGTTCGGAGTGGGTGGGTGCGTGCGCCTGGGAGGAACAGCTATCGTTGGCTGTTGCACAATTGGCGTCCGCGGTCACTCGAGGCGAGCGCTCGACGAGACCACCTCGTCGGAGCAAGAGCACGAGTCCGAGGACGGCCAGGTTGGTAGCCCAATCGAGTCGTGCCCGCGTTCGTCGGGAGAGCATACACCACCCGACTATCTGTTGGATGATAATAATTTCGCGGCCGATATCGTGGTGGCGGGGTTGCGCGGGAGACCTCGGTTTCGATCGAAGACGTCACGTATCGCCCGTCACTGACCCACACACGGACGCGTACCGAGGGCGCGCCAACAAAATCTGCCATAACGGTTATCTGTCTTACCTTCGGTTTCATGACTATGTCCGGAATCGACAGGAAAGCGTCTCACCTGGAGGCTGAGTACGGTGCTGCCGTCGCGAACCTCGCCATCGACCGCGATGCCGTCGACCGCGCGAGCGACCTCGTCGGCCTCCACAGTGACGACCAGCAACGACTCGAGTCACTCGAGTCCGTCTTCGAGACCGCCCGCGAAGAAACCCCCGCGGCGTACGCGAACACGCTTCGCGCACAGCCCGCCGTCAGCGAGGCACTCGACCAAACCGAGACGACCGAACAGGCGCTCGAGGCAGACTGCCGTGCGTATCTCGACGCGCTCGAGAGTGGGGCCATCGATTCTGACGGCCTGACAGCCCGCCTGCAGGCACAGTCGGCCGCACCGGCGCTGTTCGAAGCGGGACCAGACGCCTACCTCGGCTCGTTCGGCGTCATCTACGAACAGCTCCTCGAGGCGATTGCAGCCGACGTGACGGCCGAATACGAGGCGACAGAGACGGAATCGTCCAGCGCCGGTTCGCGGCTCAAGCGCCTGACTGATGGCGGCGCTGCGACGGCCTCGAGCGTCGAGGCACCAGTCGAAACGGCCGTCGAGACGGTCGCAGACCGAACACTTGCAGCCCTGCGCGTGACGATGGTCGACCAGCAGGTTGGACTCCGCGCCTATGAGGCCGCACGCGAGGACCAACTCGAGGCGTACGAGGCTGAACTCGCCGAGAAAGAAGCGGAGATCGAGGAGTACGAAGCCAAACTCGCAGAGAAGGACGCGGCAATCGAAGAGTACGAAGCCAAAATCGAAGACCAGGACCAAGCGCGTGGCGACGTTGAATCCGCCCGCGACAGTATCCGGCGCACGCTCGAGGCGATCAGCGACTCGGCGAAGCAAGCCAGTGCAGGGACGGGACAGATCGAGTCGGTTGCGACCGAGCAGTCCGAGTCAATGAGCGAAATCGCCCGCGAAGTGTCGGGACTGTCGGCGACGGTCGAAGAGATCGCCTCGAACGCAGAGGAGGTCAGCGCGACCAGTGAGCAGGCCGAAGACATCGCTGGGGATACGACCGCGACCGCAGAGGAAGCGATCGACAAAATGGAAGGCGTCCAAGAAGCAGCGGGCGAGGTGACCGACGATGTCGAAGAGCTTCGACAGGGCGTCCAGCGGATCGACGAAATCGTCGAGGTCATCAACAACATCGCGGATCAGACGAACCTGCTCGCGCTCAACGCCTCGATCGAGGCCGCAACCGCGGGCGAGGCAGGCGACGGGTTCGCTGTCGTCGCGGACGAGGTCAAAAGTCTCGCCGAGGAGTCCCAGGAGGAAGCGGCAAACATCGAGCGGATGGTCGATCGCATTCAGGACGACACCGAAGAGACCGTCGACAGCCTCGAGGCGGCAAACGAGGAGATCGACGACGGCGTTGAACTGGTCGAAGAGACCGTCGACAACCTCGGGCGGATCGAAGAGTCGATCGGCGAGGCCAGCACGGGAATTCAGGAGGTCGCCGTTGCGACAGACGATCAGGCCGCAAGCACCGAAGAGGTCGCGAGCATGACCGACAGCGCGATGGAGCGCACCCAACAGATCGCAAGCGGGGCCGACGAAATCGACGCCATGACCGACCGACTGCGTGACCTCGTCGACGACGCCGACGACGAACTCGAGCGCCTCGAGCACGCGGAGAACTAACATGTCTACATCGAAGCACCCACACGCCGACGAACCGGAACAGGCTGAGCCGACCGAGCAACCACAGAGCGCACACGTCCTCGAGTTTACGCTGGGCGAGAACCGCTACTGTGTCGATATCGGCTACGTCGCCGAGATCGTCAACACGGAGCAGTTGACGGCGGTGCCAAACACAGCCGATCACGTCGAGGGCGTCATGGATCTGCGCGGCGAGACGACGAAGATCGTCAACCTGCGGACGATCTTCGGCGAGCGCGACGAAGACGAGGAACTCGGGAGCCGTATCATCGTCTTCAAGCGAAAGCGTGGCTCGAACGAGCGAATCGGCTGGCTCGCCGACGAAGTGTATCAGGTACAGGAAGTCCGAACTGACGCGGTCGACACCTCTGTCGACGGCGAGGGGATCGCAGGCGTCATCCGCCGCGAAGACGAGTTCGTCTTCTGGATCGATCCGACGAGCGTTCGCGTCTGAACGCTCACTTGGAGTACTACTCGTCTGCTGTTTGTAACTCGTCAACACGATCGACGAGTTGATCGATCGTTTGTTCCTGCGTGTCCGTTGCATCGACGATTCGATCAGCCGCGGCTTCGCTTGCTTCGGAGCGATCGCGAACCGTCTCGATCGTCGCGGTGAGTTCCTCGACACTCGCCGACTGATCGTCGATGACGCGAGCGACTTCCGCAATACCAGTCGCGGCTTCATCGACCGAGTCCTCGATCACCTCGAGTGCGTCGACAGTCGTTTCGATCTGTGTCGCCGTGTGCTCGATGCGGTCATGTGAGCGCTCGACTGCAGCGGTCGTGGTATCGGATTGAGCGTGTAACGCCTCGAGGTTCGCCGTGATTTCGTCGGTGTGGCGCTGTGTCTCGTCGGCCAGTTCCTTGACGTGATTTGCGACGACGCCAAAGCCATCGCCGCTGTCGCCCGCTCGCGCCGCCTCGATGTTCGCGTTGAGCGCGAGTAAGTTCGTCTCGTCGGCCACGTCTGCAATGACATCAACGACCTGCTCAATTTCGTCCATCCGTGTCGCTAGCGCGTCGACGTGGTCGACGAGGTCCTCGCCAATGGAGACGACATCGTCGGTCGCCGCCCGGGCGTTCGCTCCTGCCTCGAGGCCGTCGGCGACGGCTGCCTGTGCCTCAGTTGCGGCAGTGTCCACCTCGTCAGCCTGCGCGGTAACCTCCTCCATGCCGGCCGCAAACGACTGCATCTCGCCGACGGCGTCCTCGAGAAGGCCGTGCTGTTCGCCGACGTTGGTAGCGATGTCGTCCGCTGCGGCGCTCGTGTCATCGACGGCTGCCTGCATTTCCCCCGTCTGGTCGGTGACGCGCCCGGCCAGCGTCTCGAGGCTGTTGACCATCTCGTTGACGCCGTCGATAACCGCGAGCAGATCGCCCTCGAGCGGGTCGAACGCCGCGTTGTGTTCAACGCGAGCGGTAAGGTCGCCGTCACTGATCTCGGCTGCGGTCGCGTTGATTTCGGTAACGAGGGCTGCCGTGGCGTCCCGTTCCGCGACGATAGCCGTCTGGTCGACGACGACTTCGATGACGCCGAGTAACTCCTCGCCGTCGTACAGTGGCGTCGCCGAAAAGTCGATGTGTTTCTCCGCGCCGTGATGGTCGACCATCGTACTCGTATCGCCGTATCGATTCTGTGCGGGATCACGGCGCTCAACGCCGAACTCGAGGTGGGCACGTTCGGGTGCCTGTAACACCTTGTCCGCGAGCGTGTCGGCGCGGCGGCCATCCGGATAAAAGTGCTCGGAGGCATGTTCGTGGCCGAGCGCCGTCTCGCGGTCGACGCCGGTTAGTTCGGCAAGTGCACTGTTCCACTCGATGATGACGCCGTCGGCGTCGAGGATAAACGTCGGCACACCGGTCGCATCGAACAGTTGCTGATAGCCAGCCCGACGCACTAGATCGCCCTGTGCAGCGGCTACCCCGTCGGCGCGTGTCGATTCCCCAGACGCTGACGCTCGAGACGCAGCACTCGAGTCGTCGGATCGATCACCTACCCGCGGTTGTGACATTGTGAGTCATTCCCATGACTCGCCGAGAAGGAGGTAAAGCTGATGGCAACGTGGCATTCCAGAAACATAACGGCGGTCCCTCAGACGCGTTGTTCGTGGCCGATCTCGCCGAGGCCGTGGTCCATGCTCGTGTTTTCGATGAGGTCGTCGACCGCGAGCCAGGCAACGAGTGCCGTCTCGCCGTTGACCTCTTTTTTGATGATGCCGTCAACGTATTCGTGTTGGCCGGTACCGCCGTCCATGACCGAGCCTGTGTCGTCAATCTGGGACTCGCGGTAGGTCACGGCCTGTGAGACGTCCGTAACGCGGATGCCGAGTTTCTGCGTGTCGTCATCGCGCTCTAAGACGACAATATAGTGGTCATCAGATGGTTCGTTGCGCTCGACATCGAGCATCGCCGTCGGATCGAGCACACCCGTGATCTCGCCGCGCAGGTCGGTTACACCGTCAATTGCGTCCGGCCCGCGTGGGAAGCGGGTGATCTCTTTCATCTCAACGATCGCGCTGATGCGGTCGATCTCGATCGCATAGCGGTTCTCGTTGAGGAAAAACTCGAGCATCTGGACCGTCTCCTCGTCGTTGTGCGCCGAGGCGACGAGCGAGTTGTCGCGGTCGAACACCTGCTCGCCGTCGGCCGTCGCTTCGCCGTAGGTGTTTGCACCCTGGCCGATCGCCGTCGCGTCGACGGTCGCTTCACCAACGCGTTCGTCGATCGTAACCGTATCCGACATCCCCGCGATTGCACCCTGCAGTGAGGCCGCCGCGACGCCGTCGTTCTGTTCGTCAGTCGATGGCTCGAGGGTGCGCTCGTCGTAGGTGACTGTCTCACCGGCGCTGTCAGCGTCGTCGCCGCTGGTGTCAGTTTCTGCGCCCTCACCTGCAGCCACAGCATCGTCAGTTGTAGACTCGTTGGCTTCGCTCGAGTCAGCAGGTTCTGACTCGTCAACGTCACCGGTTTCGTCCGGTTCGTCGTCCCCGGCGGCTGCGTTTTCATCAGCCGTGTCTGCGTCATCATCAGCCGCATCGACGGCATCGTCGTCGGTAGCCGCGTCTGGTGCGTGCGTTTCAGCACTCGAGTCAGTCTCATCCACATCGCCGTCAGTACCGACGGTGGTCTCCTCGGGCGTCTCCGCATCGTCCCCGTCCTCGTTCGAGTCGCTCGAGTCGCTTGTGCGATTCCGAATGTTTCGGATTCGTTCGGCTCTGTCGTCAGTCATGCCGGCACCTCTCTGTCTCGGGTCG
This sequence comes from Natronolimnobius sp. AArcel1, assembly GCF_011043775.1. Taxonomy (NCBI): domain Archaea; kingdom Methanobacteriati; phylum Methanobacteriota; class Halobacteria; order Halobacteriales; family Natrialbaceae; genus Natronolimnobius; species Natronolimnobius sp. AArcel1. The sequence goes on from NZ_JAAKXY010000004.1 coordinate 362,175, forward strand.
TAACGCGTGTCTCAATCGTCTCAGCCATTGTTGTAAACTCCGCTTGCATATCGACTTCCTCTTCGACCGCAAACACCGATGAGCCGGCTTCGAACGCCCGCTGGAGCGCGACTCGCTTGCGGATCTCGAACAGTGGCACGTCCGGCAGCGCCTCGTCGAACCACTCGAGCATCTGGTCCGCCTGATTCGTGTGTTCGACGCGGTTTGCGACGAGTGCAATCGGCTCGATCTGGACATCGTGGTCCATTTCGAGCGAGCCAGTGTAATCGAACAGTAACTCGAGCGAGCGCTTGCTCGTCGATTCGGCGAGTGCGGGGATCACGAGCTGTTCGGTCGCACAGAGTGCGTTATCGGTGATTAACCCGAGTTGCGGTGGACAGTCAACGACGACAAAATCGTAGCCACGGGCCGCTTCGAGCGAACTGAGAAGGGCGTCGAGTTGCATCTCAGCGTCGTCCTGTTCGACGAGGACCGAGTGCGCGGCGTTCATGTCGACGTTGCTCGCGATGACGTCCATCTCGGGGTGGTCGTAGACCAACTCCTCGGCGGTGACACTCGTCGGATCGACGAGGGCGTCAAGCAGCGTCGGCGGCTCAGCGTCGTACGCCTCGAGCAAGCCGAGCCCCTCGGTTGCGTTGCCCTGTGGGTCCAGGTCGACGAACAGGACGTTCTGTCCGCGTTCGTTCAACGCACCGGCGAGGTTGATCGCCACGGTCGTCTTGCCGACACCGCCTTTCTGATTTGTCACACACAGCCGAGCAGATCCCGCCATTCGCTTGGGTCGTTTCAACTCTGCCTACATAACTCACACGGCCAACTGGGCCGAGTAAGCGGTATTTCTGCCGGATTCGCTCTCTCGCGTGTGTGCGATCTGAGACGCAGTCAATTCCTGAAATAAATCAGAGAAATAAACCTCGTCGGCCGAATTCTTTATGCGGCGAACATCACAACCCAGTTCCATGGCAGTGAGTATATCGACCGTCGACGACATGACCACGCGCAGTCGCCACACCCAGCAACTGGGTGCGTTCGACCGCCGTCGGTCTCTCTGGAGCCGATCCGGTCCGTCGACGACGTCGACACAACTGCCAGATCGACATCGACCGAGAACCAGTATGATACGTCTCGTCGTCACCACCACCTCACGACCGCATCGACCGATCCCCACACTCAAGCCCACCGCTAACGCTGTCGGTGGCTGCGAGACGGGAAGCGCACACCCGGCGGCCGCCCTCGCGGCGACCGACCGCCACTGTGCAGGCACGCACTGATGGTCCGAGCCGTCATCGCTGACGACTCTGCGGTCATGCGCGAAACGCTCGGAAAGATTCTCGAGGCCGGCGGCTTAGACGTCGTCGGTCGGGCGAAAAACGGCACTGAAGCGGTCGAGCTCATTACCGATCTCGAGCCCGATGTTGCAACGATCGACATCCAGATGCCGGGGCTGACTGGCCATGAGGTGATTGAACAGGTGATGGCCACAAAGCCGACGCCGATGCTGGTTATCAGTTCACAGACAACGAAAAACGCGGATGCGACCTTCGACGCGCTCGAGGCGGGCGCAGTCGACTTTATCGCGAAACCATCTGGGGACAACTCGGTTGATATCTGGTCGAAACAGGACGAGATCGTCGATCAGGTGCGGGCAGTCGCACAGGCAGCAGTCGGGCAGGTAGAGACAAACTCGCGACCGACACGCGAGACACAGCGCCCCGAGTCGACGGCGATCGACGTTTCGGCGGAGTTCCCGAACGATCCGACGCTGATCATCGGTGCATCGACTGGCGGCCCGCGGGTCGTCGAACAGGTGCTCTCCGAGCTTCCCGAGCGAGCAGGGTTACGAATTCTGGTAGTTCAACACATGGCTGATCATTATACGGAACGGTTTGCGAATCGACTGAACGAACGAACGACCTACGAGATCAAAGAAGCCCGCGAGACCGAGACGGTCGGTCCGGGCGAGGCGCTCTTGGCGAAAGGCGGCACACATATGGCCGTCTCCGGCTGGTCTCGAGGCGAACTGACCGTGGTCCACGACGACGGCCCGCAGCGACACAACGTCAAGCCAGCAATCGACGTGACGATGGAGACAGCCGCTGACACCGTCCGTGGCAATCTCGCGGGCGTCATCATGACCGGCATGGGCGCAGATGGTGCCGACGGACTGGCAGCGATCAAAGACGCTGGTGGCAAAGCTATCGTCCAAGACGAGGCTACCTCTCGCGTCTACGGCATGCCCAAAGTCGCCGCTGAGCGCGTCGACGTGGATATGACGCTGCCGAAGGACCGACTCGCCGAGGGCGTTGTCAACGCCTTCCGGGGGTGGTCCGCATGAGCGACGCCATGAGCACGTTCGTTCAGGAAAGTCAAGAGGATATCCGCAAACTCAACAACGCCCTGCTCGACCTCGAGGACGACCCCTCGAGTTCGGATGCCATCGAGACGGTGTTCCGAGTCGCACACAACCTGAAAGGCAATTTCGGCGTGATGGGCTATACGAAAGCGAGCAATCAGGCCCACGCAATCGAGGACTTACTCGATTGTATCCGCGATGGCGAACTCGCCGTCACCGGCGAGCGGATGGACCTTATCTTCCGCGGCGTCGACAACCTCGAGGCGATGGTCAACGAGATTTCGGCCACTGGCGAGACAGAAACCGAGCCGGAGGAGTCCATCGCAGAGATTCGCGAGTCGATTGAGGCGGGCGACGACGGCGACGCCGTGGCCGCTGGCGACACTGCTGATGACGACGCAGACGCCGCAGTCGACGGCCACGAGGTGCCACTCGAGGCGCTCGCCGAGGACGTCGATCTCGAGGACGACGCACAACTGTACCGCGCGGTCATCGACATCGACAACGAGGACGCGCCACACGTCGACGCGATGTTCGTCCTCGATGCGACCAACGATGAGTACGACCTCGTCCGAACGGTCCCCGGCGACGACATTCTCGAGTCCGACGAGTTCGGTGGCGTCTTCGATGCGTATCTGTTGACCGACTCGGTCGTCACCGCCGACGACATCGCGGGCTTCTACGAGGAGAGTCGCTACGTCGCCGACGTCAATGTCGAGTCCGTCACGGACGACGTCCTCGCCGGGCCGGCCGATGAGAGCGACGACGCAGACGAACAAGAGGCGGACGACGACAGTTCCGGTAGCAGTTCCGGCGCCTCACAGGGCACCCAGGAAGTCGAGTCCATCCGCGTCGACGTCGATCAGGTCGACCAACTTTACAACCAAGTCGAAGAGATGGTCACCAGCCGGATCAAGCTCCGTAAGATCATCGAGGAACACAACCTCGTCGAAGCTGAAGACGAACTCGAGGAACACGGCAAGATCACCTCGAGTCTCCAGGATACCGTCCTCGAGATTCGACTGGTGCCACTGAAGAAAATCGTCGGTAACTTCCCGCGAGTCGTCCGGGACATCTCCCGCGATCAGGGCAAGGAAATCGACTTCCAGATGGATGGCGTTGATATCGAGATGGATCGCTCGATCCTGAACGAACTGGGTGATCCGCTGATGCACCTCATTCGAAATGCGGTCGATCACGGAATCGAGTCACCCGACGAGCGCGAGGCAAATGGCAAGTCACGCGAGGGGACGATCAAACTCATCGGTGAGCGCGAACGCGACCGCGTCTCGATCACCGTCGAAGACGACGGCAAGGGTCTCGAGGTCGAAGAGATTCGAGAGAAGGCAGTCGAGCAAGGTGTCAAGACCGAGGAGGAAGCCGCCGTACTCGATGACTCGGAAGTGTACGATCTCATTTTCCACCCTGGCTTCTCAACGACCGAGGAGGTCACCGAGGTCAGCGGCCGTGGCGTCGGCATGGACGTCGTGAATCAGGTCGTCCGCGGTGTCGATGGCTCGATCAACGTCGAAAGCGAACCCGGCAACGGAACGAGCATTACGCTGATGCTACCCGTCAGCGTCGCCATTGTTCGCGTCCTGTTCGTTACGGTTGGTGACGAGAACTACGGCGTCCCGATCAAAAACATCGACGAAATCTCGGAGTTCGCAGACGTCTCGGTCGAATCTGTCGAGGGACGGCCGACGATCACGCACGACGGCAACGTCTTCCCACTACTCTCGCTCGGTGAGCACCTCGATGTACCCGAAACTGACCCCGGCGAGGACGACATGGTCATCCGGATCAAGGACACGGTTCGGCAGGTCTGTCTGCGCTGTTCTGACGTCGTCGGCCAAGAAGAGGTCGTCATCAAGCCGTTCGAGGGTATCCTGAGCGGTGCCCCAGGCATCAGCGGTGCGTCGGTACTTGGTGAAGGTGAAGTCGTGATGATCCTCGACGTCGAAACGCTCTAAGCAACTCTCTTTTCGTGGAACTGAGAGCGAAACGCCGACTCAGCAACTGAGTTGAGGGCAACGGCTATTTGACCCGTTCACGCAGGGTAGCAGTGTATGTTGGACGGAGAGCAGCGCAGTCACCGCAGGAACAGGAGTGAGCGACGAGTACGCTGGGCTCTCGGAGGGTGCTAATGGCCGACGTGCCGGAACAACTTGCGCCGTCAGATATCGATATCGAAGCCCGAGAGCCACGTCACCGCCTCGACGACCCAGTTCTCCTGGCGTGGGCTGTCTCCGAAACCGAGGTCATCGAGTGGGCCATTGACCTCTCGAGTGACGGAATCGCCCACGTCGTCTGTCGCGATAGCTACGACAAGGCGGCACCCGAAACCGTTACGAGCGAAGTAATCCCGACTACGGAACCGATTCCACAGGAACTGGCGCTGGCACTGACGAACTACGCGGGCCAGTTCGGGCCGATCGAGACGATTGTCAATCCTATAACCTCGAGCGAGTGAGTCCAAAGACGCCGCTCGAATCGGTCGCACAAATGACCGTTCGTCGCCCCCTCGAGTCAGGTTTGGACACAGGTACCGACGGCGAGTAATTTCGAGGAGGACAGACACAGAATAAAAATAGTCAATCGGGCAACATTGTTAAGTTATCTGGGTGTATTGGACCGTTCATGGACGTACTGATTACGGATGATTCTGGGTTCATGCGGGATCTCCTCCGCGAAATCCTCGAAGAGGATCATACGATCGTCGGCGAAGCCGAGAACGGTGTCGAAGCAGTTGAACTGTATCAAGAAGAGACACCGGATATCGTCTTTATGGATATTGTGATGCCGATCAAAGACGGCATCGAAGCGACCGACGAGATCACGGATCTGGACCCCAACGCGAAAGTCGTCATGTGTACCAGTGTCGAACAGGCCGAGCAGATGAAAGAATCGATCAAAGCTGGTGCTGAGGGATACATCACGAAGCCGTTCCAGAAGGAAAGCGTGCTCGAGGAACTCAACAGCATCGTCGCCGGGTAATCCGCCATGGAAATCGATATTCGGGAACTCGAGACCTACCAGGAACTCGCACACGACGGCGCACAGGCGGCTGCGGACTCACTCTCACAGCTAACGGGGATCAGCACGAACGTACAGGTGACGAACGTCTCATTGATGTCGTCATCCGATCTGCAGTATGAATTTATTGGCGACGAGTTTGCCGGCGTCAACATCGATCTCTCGGGCGAAATTGAAGGCGAGGTTGTCCTTGCGTTTGACGAACAGGGTCGGCGCGCAATTACTGACGAACTTGTCCCCGCAGACGACCCCGAAAAGAAACGCAGCAGCATCGAAGAAGTCGGCAACATCATGTCGAGTGGCTTCGTCGATGGCTGGGCGAACTACCTCAACGCGAAGATCAAGAACTCGCCACCGACGTACATCGAAGGCACCGGGACGGACGTCCTTCCGACATCGGCGACCGAAGACGACACGCATCTGTTCGTCTTCCGCAGTCGCGTCGAAGCTGCCCAGGGCGATGTCAACGAACCCGTCGACTTCCGTATCCTGCTCGTCCCCGAGTCGGATTCACTCGGCCAGACACTCGAGCCCCGAACCGACGACGGCGTCTCCTTCGAGAAACTCGAGGTCTTTACGGATATGACCAAAGAGGGCGCAGAGAAGGCCGCGACAAACATTTCCTCGATGACCGGCATCGAGACGAACGTCAACGTGAGCCGGATGACGCTCGTCCCGATTGAGGACATTCCACGCGAGGTCGGCAACAAACGCTACGTCGGCAACGTCATGGAGTTCGAGGGGAAACTCGGTGGCCACCTCGTCATCCTGTTCGACCAGCCCTCGGGCCGTGCCGTCGTCGACGCGCTGGTGCCGATGGAAACCGACGGTGAGTGGGGTAGCACGGAACAGGGCGCGCTCAAGGAACTCGGCAACATCATGACGAGTGGTTTCATCGACGGCTGGGCGAACGTTCTCGATGCCGAGATCAAGCACAAACCACCCAAGTTCGTCGCCGACACCGGCGAGTCGATCCTGAACCCGATCACCGCGAAAATCGCTGAAACCGACGACCACGCGTTCATGCTTGACTCGAGCATCCAGACAACCAGCGATCAGGTGTTTACCTGCCAGATGCTCGCGCTCCCGCGACGAGACGAACTCGAGGACGCACTCAAAGACCTGCTGGTCGAGAACTCACAGAATACGCGTATCGATCCGAAAGAGTTGTTCGACCGCTAAGCGCGGGTCGCTTCTATTCGCAGTTGGTGTGCACCCGGTTTTTGTTTCAACGTCATTTGAGAGTTCGTGCTCAGTCGCGATCAATCAGCGACGAAAGCGTCAAACTGCAGCAGTTATCTGTCATTTGAGGGACTGTCATCTTGGTTTTGAGAATGCCACTTGATGGCCCAATTACGGAGAAAAAAGAGCACTAGTGCGGCCAAGACGAAGAATATCATCGCGAAGAGTTCTATCATCACTTGTGTATAACCTGTGACGTATGATAACGTTCAGGGGGTCTTCTATAGTAGCCACTGCAAGTCAGTGCACACCTGATCGACAGACGGGTCGGCGATCAGTGTGTAACTAGTTGCAGTTGTTACCATAGTCACATGGGGCTTCCTACGGCACCACTTGCTGGGTAGGGGTTTATGCTTTCTCCAGACATAGATCATGTGCAATGTCCCCATTACTCATGGACGACGTAGCAGTTGTTACAGGAGGTTCAAGTGGAAACGGGCGCGCGATTGCCCGTCGGTTCGCTGCAGAGGGGGCCGACATCGTCGTTGCGGATATTCAAGAGTCCCCTCGAGAGGGTGGAAAACCAACCCACGAACTGATCGAGGACGAAACAGACGCACAGGCGGTATTCGTGGAGTGTGATGTGACGAAAATCGATGATCTCGAAGCAGCGGTTGACGCTGCTGAGGAGTTCGGTGGTGTCACTGTCATGGTGAACAACGCAGGAATTTTCCACGGCGAGGAGTTCCTTGACGTCGATGAGGATGCGTTTGACCGAATGATGGATATCAACGTCAAAGGTGTCTTTTTCGGCGCACAAGCGGCAGCAAAGCGAATGGTCGAGGCCGATGGTGGCCAAATAATTAACCTCTCATCGGTCGCCGGTCTCGAGGGATCAGGTGAGTTCGTCACCTACTGCGGGACGAAAGGGGCAGTCCGACTATTCACGTATGCGATGGCAGGGAAGCTAGGTCCTGACGGGATCCGGGTGAACGCGATTCATCCAGGGCTGATCGAGACAGCGATGACAACCGACGACTATCCAATCATGGGCACAGATGCCGAAGCGGACTTCATGGAGGGCATCCCGTCACAGCGGGCAGGCCAACCTGAAGATGTAGCGGACGCTGCGCTGTATCTTGCAAGCAGTCTCTCAGATTACGTGACCGGAGAATCACTCATCGTTGACGGCGGAATGACGAACACCCAATAGCCGCCGATAGCTACTGGAGAGACCACCCACCTATTTATGTCAAAAACAACGCAAAATGCCGAAGCTACGAGACGAACGGCTAGCGGTTGTTCGCTCGAGTCTCCTCTAACGCCTCGAGTGTCCCGCCGGCGTTGATGTTTCCGATGCGCTGGCTGACGATGGGCCGTCCCGTGACCGTCAGGACGGCACCAGTTGGAACGTGTTACAGAACCCCAATCCAGCACCGCGGAAACGAGATTGTAGAGCAATATATACTGCTGAACCGGCGACGGTGAACACTATTCTCTCGTGCAAGCCCAGTTCATTTGTCTGTACTTGGTATACCGTCACGGGTATGACTCGAGGTTTTGTCCCTCGTTTGGTCACGGTCGGTGGTGGGTGCCCAGAGATAGCGATAGTCAGCTGTAATCGACTACGGTCGACGATTGGTCTCGAGTGCACGGACCGATGACTGACACGGATCACCAGGACGGCGACGAGGGGTTTCTCGAGGAACTTGACACGATTGTCTTCGGCGTCGGCTTCGCGATTGCCGTCGCTGCCGTGATCGCGTTCGTCGTCGCCCCAGGGAGAGCAACGGGGTATATGGACGTCGCGAACGACGTCATCTGGACCGGCTTCGGCTGGTGGTATCTGATCGTGATGTTCTTTCTCGTCGTGTTCGTGATCTTCCTGATCTTCGGTCCCTGGGGGAACATCAAACTCGGCGAGGAAGACGAAGAGCCGGAGTTTGCCTTTCTCTCCTACTTCGCGATGTTATATTCGGCAGGCATCGCCGCCGGAATCGTCTTCTGGGGTCCGGCAGAGGCGGTGTCACACTACGACGACGTCTCGCCCTTTGTCGGGGCGGAAGCGCAGTCTTCTGAGGCCGCCGTCGGCGCAATTCAGTACACGTTCTTCCACTGGGGCGTCTCCGCGTGGACAGCGTACGTCGTCGTCGCCTTGCCGATTGCCTACTGTGCGTATCGCTACGACGCGCCAATGCGAATTTCGACGGTCCTCGCGCCATGGGTCGGCATCGACAATCTCGAGACGCCCATTGCGAAAGCCGTCGACATCCTGGCAGTGTTCGCGACAATCGGCGGCGTCGCGACAACCCTCGGCCTGGTCGGCAGCCAGTTTCTGGTCGGCCTCGAGTGGACCATGGGTGTCTCGGTCGGCGATCTGGGGACGATCCTTATTATCACCGGGATGACCGTCGCGTTCACGGCGTCGGTTGCGCTCGGCGTCCAGAAGGGGATCCGCCGGATATCGTACGTCAACCTCTCACTGTTCGGACTGCTGACGGTCGTCACCTTCCTGCTCGGGCCGACGAACTTTATTACAGCAATCGGAACTGAAGCGCTTGGCACCTACATCAGCCAGTTCATCCCGATGAGTTTCTACACTGGAACCGCTGAGACGGGGTCCGGTGGCGTCTCCGCGTGGGTCGGCGATTGGACGATCTTCTACTGGGCGTGGTGGTTCTCGTGGACGCCGTTCGTCGGACTGTTTATCGCGCGGATTTCACGCGGGCGAACCGTCCGTCAGGTCGCTGCGACGGGCGTCCTTGCGTCGACTGGAATTACGATCCCGTGGTTCGCGACGATGGGTGGAACGGCAATCTACCTGCAGGACGACGGCCAGGCCGATGTGCTCTCTGCAATCCAAGCGTACGACGAAGCGGGTGCGGGCTACCCGCTCTTTGAGGCGCTCCCGCTCGGTGGACTGTTGACGGCGCTGTTTCTCCTGCTCGTGCTCCTCTTTCTGATTACGTCTGCGGATTCCTCGACGCTCGCCCTCGGCATGCTTACGACGGGCGGGGCACAGCGGCCCTCGACAATCAACCGGGTCATCTGGGGCTTTCTCATCGGGGCGCTCGCTTCGTTGCTCATCGTTACGGGCGGTGTCGAAGCCCTGCAAGCAGCGGCGATCATCACCGGCGGTCCGTTCTCCATCATCACGCTGATCGCCGTCGCCTCGATGGCGCTTGCGTTCGGAACCCAACGGTCGCTGTTCCTACGAGAGGAAGACGAAGTCGACGTGCCGAGTTCGAGCGCCGTCGCCTCGAGTGAGTCCGATCCTGACTCCAATTCTGATCCGAAAACCGAAAACGACTGAGTAGAGAAGGCGGTTGCATACCGAAACTGCGAGACGAGTTGTTGCTACCGATTGTTCGCTCGAGTCTCCTCTAAGGCCTCGAGTGTGCCGCCAGCGTTGACATCTTCAATGCGCTGGCTGACAATAATCCGGCCGGTGGCTGTCAGCGAAATTCCCGAGCCGTTCTCGACGATCAGGCCTTTGTTCTTGACGGAGTTCAAGACGTTCGTTACGTAGGCCGGGTCGCCATCGAGCATGTTCGTAAAGTCGATGTCGCCACCGGTTGCGTGGACGCCGACGAGGACGCGCTTTTCGGGATTCGAGAGTTCGATATCTTCGGTTTCCTCGCGCAGTGCGTCGTACTCGAGGCGGAGGAATCTGGCGAGGAGGTTGACGTACTGGCTCTTTGCGGGGGCGATCAGTGAGGTGGTGGTCTTGCCCGTGTCGGGGTCGGCGTGTTTGACGACGAGCGTGACGCGGTCGTCGCTGGTGCCGATTTTGTTCGTCCGGTCGATCTGCATGACGGTTTCGACATCGAACCCGAACGTACCGCCTTTCGAGCGCACCTCGATTCGGTGGTCGTCGAGGCGGATCTTCCCTGGAACGACCGGTGAATCTTTGACGCGCCCACCGACGCGAGCAGGATGTTTCACCGCAGCTTTCTGTCCGTTGAGCAGGCAGCGAAACAGGATCGTGACAAACGTGTCGACGGTCTCGCCGCGGCTTTCGATAACGGCGCTCTGCGTTCCCTCGTCGGTTTTGTACCCAATCGTCAGTGTATCATCGAAGAACTGCTTGACGTGGGGTGGAACGGTACCAACATTGATGTCTATAACCCGCGACAACGGGACGGTCTCTTTGGCATCCTCTGCAACGAGGACGACGCGTTTTTTCGTCGCGATAACCCGGCCAGTAAGTGGCGTTGCATCGCCGTCACTCCCGCGAGGAAAGAAAAAGCGGCCGGTGAAATCAGCGACGATATCCTCTGTCATATGTGTGGTACTCGAGTGAATTATCTTAGCAGTTAGGTATCCATTCGCGAGACAACTGCTGAATTATTGCGCCCGACATTAGTCCGGTCGGGTGATGTGGAACGGCAAGCCTTCGACGCCGTCGCGCTGGAAGCCCTCGATTGCTGCGTTGACCTCGTGGTACTCGAGGATGTTCTCCTGAATCATGCGCTCCATGATGTCGGCGCGGAACTGGAGGTCGTCGTAGATATCTCGAGTTTCAGCGTAGCCAAGCAGGGTTGCGATCTGGTCCTCTAAGACGTAGGAGTTGTTCATCCCCTGGAAGACGATTTCGTCCTCGACGGGGTCCCAGTAGAACACCTGCCGGGTGACGACGCCGTCCATCTGTTCGGAGTAGCCTTCGATCTCTTGAACCGACGTAACGCGACGCAGGACGTCGTCACCCTGCTTGACCCGGTTCTGGAACAGCGCCACGTCGGCGTTGTCCATGAACGTCTCGGGGACGTTAATCGGGTCCCCAGTAAAGCGCTGGATCATGGAGACGATATCGCTCGCGTGGAACGTCAGCATGACGGGGTGGCCGGTCTGGGCCGCCTGGAACGCCATCCGACCCTCCTCACCACGAACCTCACCCACGACAATGTACTCGGGGCGAGACCGCAGCGCCGCCTCGACCAGTTTGAACATGTCCACGTCGACGCTGTCTTCGCTCTGGCTCTCACGGGTCAGAAGCTGCTGCCAGGTGTCGTGGGGCGGCAGCACCTCGGCGGTGTCCTCTGCCGTGTAAATCTTCGAATCCCGCGGAATAAACGACATGATCGAGTTCAGCGTCGTCGTCTTCCCCGATGCCGTCTCCCCGACAACGAACACCGTCTGCTCGTTCTCGAGGCAGAGCCAGAGATACGCCGCGAGTTCGGGCGAAAGCGTCCCCCAGTTGGTAATCTGGGCGACCGACAGGGGCACCTCAGTCCCCTGACGGATCGTCAGCGAGGGTCCTTTGACACTTACGTCCTCGCTGTAGATGACGTTCAGACGAGACCCATCGGGCAGCGTCGAGTCGATAATCGGCTCGGCGTCGGTCATCGGATTCCCGATTCGTTCACCCATATTCGAGAGCCAGCGGTCGAACTGCTCGCGTGTCCCGAAATCAATCGAGGTCTCGACCATGCCGTACACACCGTGATCGACGTAGCACTCGCTTGGGCCGATCACGTGAATGTCCTCGTTCTCCGGGTCACGCATTACTGGCTCGAGCGGACCGAGACCGACGATATCCCGATTCAGCCGGTAGCGAATGTTCTCGTAGGTCTCCTGTGGAACCTCTTCGATACCGGGATGGTACCGAACTTTCAGCTCCTCGAGCAAATTATTCGTCTCTTCGCCTTTGATGTGGGTCGATTCGCGAAGCAGTTCCTCGATCCGGTCGTCGTACTCGGCTTCTTTTTCGGGGGCCTTTTTCGAGGCGCTGCGACGAAGCAGCGAGTCTTTGACGTTCTCGAAGACGGACTGTTCTTCCTCCGAGAGCGTCGGTTCGACCGCGAAGTACTGCATTTTTGTCCCGACGTCGCCGTAGACGTGACTGAAGATCGGCCCGCCAACCGGATACAGAATATTCGGGTGAGCGACTTCGTGTTCCGAAGACGGTTCGTCGACTAACTGTGGAAACTCGCCGGTAATCTGTCTAAATTTCTTTAGATGCTCCCGAAGATGTGGGCGACGGGCGGCGATCTCTTGCAACTCGTCGGACGGCTTCGGCGTTCCCATTTCGGTCATACGCGACCAGCCTCGTTAGGCGACACTGCGGTTCTCGATGACGATTCCCGTTCCCGAGCGAACCGAATACCCGACTCGGTCGCCAACCTGTTCACCCATGCCCGCAAACCGCTTGATGAACAACTGTCGGCGAATGTCGTTTCCAACCTCGATCATCTCGAGTTCGATAAACACGTCAGCAATCGACCGGAACGGGCCAATTGCTTCCTCGCCGACGGTCGATGGGTCGACCGTCAGCACGACAACTTTCCCCTGTGAAATGATGTTCCGAAGGAACGAAATGATCTCGAGGGCGGCCTGACGTTCCTCGTTCTGGCGGACCAGCGCCTCGAACTTCGGATCATTTCGCAGGATGGCATCGAACGTGTCGATAATGACGATATCTGCGGACCAGAGCGTCTCCTCTTCCATGAGATCCGTCAGCAGATCCTGCCGATTGTCTTCCTCACTCGAGGAGGATAACACGCTGCCGCTGTCTAAGTCGCCATGGAGAAAGAGCATGTTCTCGAACAGCAGATGCTCCTCGACGTTGTAGTTTAGCGAGTCCATCTGGTTGATAAAGCCCTTGACCTCGAGTTCGGTCGAGAGGAAGGTGACGGATTTGCCGGTCTCACACAGGCCGTAGGCAACGCGCTGTGAAATCGCGCTCTTGCCAGCCCCGTAGTCGCCTTCCATCAGGACGATACTGCCCGTTGGTATGCCGCCACCGAGTTCTTTGTTCAGCCGGTCGCGGTCGTCCAGTCCGATAGAGAAGATGTTGTTTGCTTTACTCATAGTCACTCACTGCGTTTCTGTGTCCTCATCGTGTACGAGCAGCAACTGCACCGACTCGAGGGTGAGGTCGCCGTTTTCATCGGGGATGAACAGAGGCTTGAGATGGTCCTCACGTGAGTCTTGTGTCTCGACTGTGGTCGACCCGACGCTGCCGGTTCGGCGCGACCGACGGGTAAACTCGCGTGTGTTGTACCGCTCGAGGCCAGCCTCCGAAAGGACGACATCCGAGTCGACCCAGATCATCTGGCCGTTTTCGGCCTCATCGCTTTTGGGGCGCTCGCGAAGCATCGTCGTGTTGTCTGTCCAGGTTGCCTGCGTCTCGCTGGTGTCGTCTCCGGCGTTCGCCTCGGCTACTGAGGTCTCTGACTCGGGCCCGGACTCATCGATCTGAATCGTCTGTGCACCGGAACCAGTCGCATCGTGTGTCTCCGCAGGCGTCTCGTTCGCCTCACTCGAGTCGTCTCCTGGCTCGGTCTCTGCATCGGCGTTAGCGTCGGTCACCGTGTCTGTGTCAGACGCCTCGGTCTCGTCATCGACCGTCTCGACAGCCGTGTACTCGAGTTCGTCGACTGGGTCGACGGTATCGTCGTTGTTTGACTCTGGCTCGACGCCAGCAACAGACTCGGCGTCCGCATCGGCCGTCGTCTCGGGGTCTGCGTTGTCCGCCGCCGTTGCGCCGTCGGAGGCTGCCTCGTCAACGTCTGCCTCGTCGTCGCGTTCGGCGACAGCTTCGCCCTCGAGGTCGTCGAACAGTTCGTCGACCGCGTCGTCATCGTCTGGCGCGTCAGGGTCATCGTCTGCATCGACCGTCTCCGCACCATCGGCTGCGTCTGCGTCAGCAGGCTCAGCGTCGTCGATGAACTCGACTTCGACATCGGCATCGTCTGCGGACTCTGTATTGTCGACTGTGTCTGCGTCTGCGTCTTCTTCGTCCTCTTCGTCTTCCTCAAGGACCAGTCCACCGATTCCTTCCGTCTCGAGCCAGTCCTCGTAGGACTGACGGTCTTTCTCCGGCGTTTTGATCTGGCTGATGCGCCAGAGGCTTCGTTTGTGGTCAACGCCGAGTGCGGAGCGCGGTTCCGGATCGTCGACGTCAGGACCGCCGCCAAAGCCGTTCAGCGTCGTCTGCAGGTGGGCCGCAACCGGCGAACTCACCCACTGAATCGACTCGTAAAACGAAATCGTTCGCGCTGCGCCGTTGAGGCCGGCTTCACCGACGAGATAATCGAGCCAGTCCATCACCGCAAACTGCGTCTCATACTCCGAGGGAATCGACTCGAGGTATGGCCGGCCGCCGTCGTCCCACGGAATATCGGCGTCCATTGCGGGCGCTGTGGGTGTCGTGGCTGCGGTCTCTGCCTCGAGTGCATCCTCGCCAGCCGATTCGTCGTCGAACAGCGTGTCGTCCGCCTCGGCTGTCGACGTATCCTCCTCGAACTCGAGGGAGTCGTCGGCTGCTGGCGCGTCTGTCGCGTCGGCGTCGTCGAACGGATCGTCCGCGGCGTCAGCCTCGGCCGCCTCCTCCTCGTCCCACTCTGCCTCGCCCGAGTCAAACTCGGATTTCAGTTCGTCAAACGAGAGGTCGCCGTCGTCCGTGCTGTCCGTCTCTTCTTCGAGATCGCCAAACTCGTCGTCGCCCTCGAGGTCGTCGTCTTCGAACTCGTCGTCGAACGCAAAGTCCTCTTCGTCGTCTTCCTCGCCAATGCTCTCATCGAGAAAGTCCTCAGCCTCGGCGTCAGCGATATCTTCGTCGATATCCTCGTCTGCGTCGTCGTCAATGTCGCTATCAAAGAGGCTCTCGCCGCCAAAATCGCCCGATCCCTGTGCGCCACCACCGCCGCTGCCGTGCTGGAAGGAATCACTCAGCGAGTCGCCTTCGACGAAGGGGTTGACTCCTTGTGTGACCATCTCGTACACCTCGAGCAGTTTGCGGATATCCTCCTCGATTTCGCCGAGTGAGTCACTGATCTTCTC
Source organism: Natronolimnobius sp. AArcel1 (assembly GCF_011043775.1). Classification (NCBI taxonomy): domain Archaea; kingdom Methanobacteriati; phylum Methanobacteriota; class Halobacteria; order Halobacteriales; family Natrialbaceae; genus Natronolimnobius; species Natronolimnobius sp. AArcel1. The sequence continues at coordinate 377,530 of NZ_JAAKXY010000004.1, forward strand.
GTTTTCGCTCTGAACGGTGTTGACCGTCGAGGAGAGCGAGCCGACTTCGTTTTCGATCTCGTCGACGCGCGACTGGAGTTCACTCGAGGGACCGTCATCGCCTCCCATCTCGTCCATGGACATCTGGCCGCCCATCTCATCCATGCCACCCATCTCATCCATGCCACCCATCTCATCCATGCCGCCCATCTCGTCCATCCCACCCATGCCGTCGCCGAGGAAATCGTCGCCGCCGCCATCACCGCCGCCTCCGCCGGTGTTCGCGCCGGGCATCAATCCCTGATCGCTCGTACTTCCAGCAAGGTCGCCACCCATGAGTTCATCATCAGTAGTGGCACTCGAGCCGGAGCCGGTGTTTTGCCCGTTGCCGTCGTCGTCGCCGAGTAGATTTCCGATTATGGACAGTAACATAGTTCACTCACCACCATCGCCACGACGCAGCCTCGCACAGCCCATCGGGCGAAGTCCCGTTCGACCGAAGAAAGGTACGTCCCGATTCGGGCTGCGACGAGTAGTCATTGAAGAAAGCTATATGAACGAACCTATTAAGCCATTATGGCTATTCAGGTAATCAAACCTATTTCCGTACTGAAATTCTCTCGAGGAGCAGCCATTGCCTGTGACACGGTCGTTCGCTCCGTGCGTTTGCGTCCAATATCAGATTCAGACCACAGTGATCGACCGATGAATACGGACAAAGCATTCTTTTTCCTGTATCTCCAAAGACGCTAGCAGTGGCTGGCTATGACAAAGGGTAACGAGGGTTCGGACCCGAAAGAAAACGCCGACGTGCCGCCCGTCCTCCCGAATGAGAAACAACCGTCGACCTCCTCGAGGTCTCGGGGTGCGCTCTCACCGGAGGATCTCGATTTCACGGATAGTCCGTACGTCGATGAAATCGACGACGGGCGCTACGTCGTCTCGGCCGACCGGCGACCGTCCAGTGGACCCAGTGGCACCCAAGGAGCACGTAACGCGACGTCCACCCAGGCCAGCGCGAACGACTCGGCGACACAACAGGCAACATCAGATACACATGGCGGATCCGGCGACAATCCAGGCTCGAGCGCTCACGGTGGTGATACACCTGCAGCCGAGAGCAATCCACCCGATCCAGCACCCACACAGTCACAGCCAGCAGCCTCACCGCTCGAGAGTTCCCCCCACAACTCGAGTGCGTACCAATCACCACAGTCGCCACAGCCACCACAGGAACCATCACGCCCACAGAGTCCCGAAGCCGCACGCTCGCTTCTCGCCAGCGAACTCGAGCACGTCGAGACGCGCTATGCGATCGATATCGTCTCACGCTTTGGCGACGAAACCGCCCGCCACCGGACTGCCTCCGACGACGCCGTTGGGACGTTCAACAGCCTCCTGTTCTGGTATGCTCGACACGTCTCTGGGCGAACGCCGACGAACCGTGCAGCCGAGTTGTTACTCGAGAAATCCGATTTTACACCCGCCCTGTCGAAACGCCAGGTCGAACGCGCGATGCGAACACACGACCTCGATGGCTCGAGCACTCTCGATGAGTTACTCGAGGCACTCGAGTAGCGGAGTGTGCGGTGCTCAGGCCGCTGCGCCGTTGAGGAAAATGACGATTGCCATGAATATCGAGAGGACAATCGCAAACGCGAACAACAACACTGCGCTGTGTACCGAACTGATCGCGCGGGCAGAATCCTGAAACCGTGGCCGAGTTGGAGACATCGTAGGCGGAGTTTTTGACTGGAGGATGTTTGCTTTTGTGGCCCGACGAGATACTCGAGAGAACGGATCCACTCGGTCTGGGTGGCTTGGAGGCGCTCGAGCGATTACAGATCGATTGTGATGAGCGCGTCGATGAGCCGTTCGGTAAGCGCGCCGGTCACTGCGCCGAGCCAGAGCAGCGCCGTAAAGTGAATGTAGGAGTTGCCAAAGTGCCCGCCATCGGCCACGCGAAGCATGAGCGAAGAGATGAGCGCGTTAAAAATCAACACGAGCACGATCAAGAATCGGAGGACGAGAATATCATACTGCTCAGTGTGGATCAGGCCACCACCGATATCCTGCCCACCGGTGTCGATATCGAAACTCGAGAGCAACACGGCGAGCTCGAGGCCGATGTAGAACGCAAACGCCGACGCAGCGGTGATGCCGTACAGGACACCGATCAGCGTCATCGTCTGTTGCTTGCGCTCTTCGCGCAGGTTGATAATCACGCTCATGTTCTGGCTGATGAGTTCGCCCAGCCGTTTCGGGCCACCACCCATCTCACGGCCGACGAGATACATCTCACTGAACTTCTGGATCAAAAACGAACTTGCATCACCGGTGAAGTATCGCCATGATTTCTCGGTGCTCAGGCGCATATTCAGCCGCCGGTAGAGATCGTTGACGTTCTCTGTCAACGGTCCGAAGTCTTTCGTCCGCAGCGACGAGAGAACTTCGGAGGTCGTACTCTGGCGGGCACTCTCACTTGTCCCAAGCGCCCGGATAAAGTTCGGAAACGCCCGATCTCGATTGAACGTCTTGCGCTCTGCGTACCAGAAGACGATACCGGGGATCAACAGCGGACTCGTTGCGAGTGGCAAGTAGAGCAACAGTGGCAGCATGTGGATATACTGCTGGCCTGGCAAGATGTTGAACGAGACGAGCGTCATGATGAGCACGAAGACGCTGCTCAGGAGCACGCCGGCTAGGACCGACCCGAGCATGAGCTTCTTCGTTCCCGTCCGATACCCCTCCTCGAGATACCAGAGCGGGTCGTCGGGAACGACTGCGCGGACGACGAACAGAAAGCCAAGCTGGACGAACACGAACAGGACGATCACGAGCGTCACGGTGAGCGTCGGATCGGTGCCGGTCAGCAGCGGCAGGACGACCGCGAACACGAGCGCGAACGTCATCGAAATGACCAACGCAAGATAGAGGTCCTTGAGCACGTCCAGATTGCTCAGGGACTGCCTGTAGACCGTCGAGTACTGCTCGATGAGGACTTCCTGTTCCTGATGAAGGAACTCATCGAGTCCCTGTCCCGCGTTAAGCGTGTAAGCCATCCGCTCTAAGAGGTCAGATACCGAATCGCTTGGAACCTCTTTCGCACGACGGCGACAGGCGTCATCTAAGCTCAGGTGCCAGACATCGACCAGGTCGACGACACGTTGCATCTCGGCTGCCAGTTCACCGTACTCGTCTTCGTTTGCGAGATTTCGAATCACTTCCATGCGGTCGATATTCGTCGTCGACAGCACCGTCATGTGGATAATGAACAGATGGAATCGATTCTCCATCTCGATGCGGCGGCTGTCGACAGCCAACCGCGGATAGCCAATGGCAGAGCCGAGCGCTAACAGGCCAAACACCGGAATAAGCAACTTGACGAACAACAGTGCATCGATGAGAATTGCAACGGTGACCGACCCAATGAAAAACAGCGTTGCTGGGAGCAACACTGCCAGTACGTACAGCCGCACCGGCATCTCCATCTCGTCGTATGCGCGGATAATCGACCGACTGAAATCGGTGACACCCGTCTTATTCGTCGCCGTGCTCGTTGCCATCTCTGTGTTTACTCCAGTTTCGAGTGCCTGCTCGGCCGCATCGAACAGTCATCGCTCCGTAGCCCGACGTTCTGAGGCACCCGATACAAAACTTCTGGCCCCATTGCTACTCCGTGGCAGTATCTGCGAGGACGTCATCTGCGCCCTCGATCAACCCCGGCTTCCGCTCCGGCGTCGCAATCCAAGCAATATACTGGAGACTGCGCTTATGTGCGTCCGGCGTGAGCACGGAGCGCGCCTCGAGGTCGTCAGCCTCGAGTTCCTCGTGAGAGTCGCTGAATCCCTGCAGGAGCGAGAGGAGGTATGTCTCGACACCCGGCGAGATCCACTCGACCGACTGGTAGTACGAAATCGTCCGCGCCGCGTCCTCAAAGCCCGCCGTATCGACGAGATAGCGCACCCACTCAAGGGTCGCAATCTCCGCGTCGGGCCGGGACGGATGGCGAACCAGATACGGCGGCTCGCCAATCTCACCGTTCTCGCCGAGTTCGACCGCAGGGCCTGACTCTTCCTCGAGTGAGTCCGCCTCGACAGCGTGAGCATCCGGGTCCGCCTCCGCCTCGAGCGGCTCCTCGAAGTCGTCGGCCGCCTCTGTGTCCTCGAACGGATCGTCGTCTTCAGCGTCAGCGTCGTCTTCCAGGTCGTCCTCGAATTCGTCGTCGAGTGGTTCGTCTTCCAGCTCGTCTTCGAACGGGTCTGCATCGTCGTCGACCGCATCGAACTCGTCGTCGAAGTCGTCGGCCGACTCGTCCAAGTCCTCGAGGTCGTCATCAAGGAAGTCCTCAGCCTCGGAGTTCATGATGTCGTCGTCGATATCGTCCTCGGGGTTGTCACCGCCGAAAACGCCACCCTCGGTTGCGGTCTCGAAGGCGTTGCCAATCTCTTGATCGCCGACAAAGGGGTTGATCCCCTGCGTGACGATTTCGTACATATCGACGAGGCGGTCGACGTTTCGCTCGACGGTTTGAATCGAGTCGCTGATTTTCTCGTTTTCCCCGCGGACGGTTTCGACTTTGCCTGAAAGGGAGTCGATCTCTTTTTCGACTTCGTCGAGACGATAGGAGAGTTCATCCTCGTCGTCGTCGCCGTCGTCATCATCGGCGAAGATTGCATCGTCGCCCATCAGCCCATCCTCTGCACCACCTAGAAGGTCGTCGCCGCTGTCGTCCGGTTCGGTGCCGTCGTCGCCGTCGAGTAGTCCGCTCATTGTGTGCTCACCTTGTCTCCGTTCAGTCGTCGCTTCCAGCGTAGAACGCGACGCTGTCTTCGTTGTCCTTGACAATCGCCGTCACTTCTGTATCGCCCGTCAGTGACTCGTCCTCCTCGACGAGATTCGCTTCCTCGAGATCGATTGTCGCTTCGATGACGCCACCGGGTCGCCACGAAGACGCCTCGACATCGACGCGCTCGACTGTGGTCGCATCGCTCGAGACGTAGCGTCCATCAAGCAGCAAGTCGATCGTGGAGGTATCCGCCTCGAGACTCGAGGAGCCGACGTTTTTCACCAGAATAGTCACGTTGTTCTCCTCCTCGTCGTAGATCGATCCGGGGTGGCGCTCGTCGCTCGCAACCGCAATGTCAGTCTCGATCTCCTCGGCGACGTTCGAGCCACTGGTCTCGATCGCATTGCTGAGGTTATCCACCTCGAGAACGACCGTGCCAGCGATACCAGCCGCGACGATCATGCTCGCGACGAACAGGATGATATGGGAAGCCGGGACGCTTGCCATCTAGTCGCCCTCCACGTCGCTCTCGAGTTGCTCGATTGCGGCCGATTCCGTGATGGCGGTCTCGGTGACGATCTTTACGTCCGCTATGTCGTCTGGGTCCGTCTCATCGTCCGTGACCGCAGCGTCAATCTGGTCGCCGTCGACATCGAACTCGAGAACCGTTCCGGGCGACCAGAGAGTTGAATCCGGTCGCTCGTCCTCGCCGTCATCAGCAATGACGGTCGTCTCGAGGTCTTCGTGTGGGATGAAGACGCCGTCGATCAGAAGGTCAGTGGTACTAACGTCGAGGGAGTTGGTGCCATCGTTTGTGACGGTGACAGTGAGGTCACCGTTTTCGTCGTCCTCGCTATCTGTCTCGTAGGGGTCCTGCTCGGCGCTCGTCACGTTGATTGCCGTATTCGCCTGATCGCGGGTCTGGTCGGCCTGGGCGGCGAAGGCATCGCCAGTATCCGAGCCGGTGGCGAACACCGTCGGAAAGATGACGCTGGCCGCGATGAGAAACGCGATGAGCATGACGGCAGCGGCGGCGCTCGTACTAAACCCCATTCCGTTATTCGGGTGAGAGGAAAGCCACATGCAAAAACGCTCTGGCCAGTTGACTGTCACCGACGGCGACCTGTTTTGGGTTCGTAACCAAGTGCTCGAGCGGTCGTTCTGTGGGTTTGAATCCCGCACTGTCGAACTCATCCGGTCGGTGATTCTGGCCGATGAGTGGCGACGAGTGACTCGATTGACTTCCACCTCCGCCTGAAGGCGGAGGAATCCCACGGAACCGCACCGCTGAGTTGGGATATTAAGGTTTGCAGTCTACCACCTCTGCCCGAGGTTGGAATCCTCGGGTGAGGTCATGAAGGTAGACTGAAGGCTGAGCCAACCAGCCGGTACTCCTATCCTCGTCCAAACTGGCCGAAGACTCGGAGTTACTTTCGTTGTTGGTGTCGAGGCGGATGTTCTCCGCCCCATTCACGTCAGCGTTGAACGCCGCATCGCACTCCTCACACACGTACAAGCCGCGTTCAACACGTTGACTATCGTCTTCTCTACCGCACACGCAACACGTCTTGCTCGTGTTTCGCTCTGAAACTTCTACGACTTCGATGCCCTTAACCTTCGCTTTGTACGTGAGAATCGACGTGAAGCGGTCAAACGCCCACCCGTGTAAGTCAAGGTTCCCGTGCTTCCCCCAGTTCTTCGACTCGCCATTCTCGTCCTCGCGGACACCAGCGAGTTTCCCGATGTTGATGCGCCCCACACCGTTTTCGATACATCGCTGGACGATGTGTTTAGCGAGGCTGTGGAAGAAGTGGGTTCGACGCTCCGACCACTTCGCGTGGAGACGAGTGGCCTCAGAACCTCCTGAATCGTCGCACTTGGCAATCTCTTTCGGGAAGTAGTACCCATCTTGTTTCAGACGGTTGCCGGGGTACAGGTCGGCCTGTTCGGTACTGTACGCGACCGCCGCGAAGTTGCAGATACCGAGGTCGATGCCCGCTGTCTCGGTGCCGGGTGCGGTGGGCGTCTCGATTTCGTATTTACAGACGAGGTGGAGTTCCCACCGCTGTTTCGCCTTGTCGTAGACGGCGCGGACTTGTTGCAGGTTCTCGACGGTGACGCCGGGGCGAGTCTCGTACTCAACGAGGATGTATTCCCACGCTTTCGGGTGTTCCTTGTGATTCGCACCCTTTGAGAGTCGGACACGGTTGTTTTTGGCGTTGTGTTTGATGCCGTTCTGTTTCCACGTCAGCGTACTGCGTGGGTGTTCTTCGTGGACGCGGTTGCCGTTGTCGTCGTAGTAGTTTTTCTTGCGGTAGCCGGGCGGATTCGCTCGACTGTCGGATTTCCTCTTTTCGTACCACGAGTTGAAGGATTCAGCGAGTTCCTCCAGAACGCGCTGACTGGACTGACTGTGCAGTCCCTTGTATTTGGGGTGAGTCTTCAACTCGTCTTTGAGGTCGCCGTGGTCGGGAATCACGCCCGTTTCCTCCCAGACTTCTCGGGAGTGGTAGTTGGCGACGTTCCAGAGTTTGCTGGCGCTCCACCCGTGCCGGTCGAGCGAGTCCTCTACCTGACCGTGGTTGAGGATTTTCGCCCGATGGGTTCGGTGGACTTCCAGCATTCTGAACGTCTGTATAAGCACTTATACTCACTTCTCTTGTAAAGATTGGGTTTGAGAACGGTGGAATATCCAGCTGAGCTATCGACGGTGGGTTGTGGAGGTGTTGTCGGATTCATCCCGCGCCTAAAGGCGCGGGTATTCTCCTTGCGTTCGTATAAGGGTGAGTCAGAACGAACTCAGTTGTGGGGGTGTTAGTCAGGGAATGACACAAGCGTACAGCACGAATGCAGTCCTCGGAACGGTGGTTGGAATACGTACCCTCGAATCTGGGCCGGGACAAGACCGACCACTGTTGAGAAAATACTGTGGATTGTCAGGGTGGATTGCTCCCTGCGTTTAAGGGTGAAAGCGATTCGGCATGGTAGGCAACTCGCCACAGTTTGAGGACTGCCCGCGTAACCAGGTTCTCCGGTGATTGGGTAATACAAGAATCCTCAACCTCACTCGGGTCCGAGGATGCATTTGGCGGCGGGTGGTAATGTTCGAGATCACGGACGTTGACGTACTCGTTGTTGTGTGGATGGGTCCCCCATCGAAGATTCACGTCACATGAATCTGTATAGTGAAACTTGTAATCATCTTGTGTCGTCCACTGGACGTCAATGCGCGCTGTGTCGGCTCCACAAAGACCATCATCGAACGTAACTTCGAGCGTACTTGGATTGAGATAGTCGTCTAACTCTGCGGTCGCTAGCGGCTCATTGTCGGTGACCACCTCTCGAATGGCGAGAAGAGCAGACCGATCAATCGGACCTCGAAGCGAGTGGTCTTCCGTCGTCGTGTTGCGCCCTCCCATCTGTTACTGAGCGAGCGCGCTTCCGTTCAGTTGTGACTCCTCGCCGACGAACCGTTCAGCGTTGGCGATTGACAGCGCAGCGTTGGCGAACGCGAGGTTCCGACGCGTCGTCTGCCATTCTCGAATCGTTTCGGAGTCGAGATCGTCGTGGGTTGTGGCCGCCTCGGACAGGGTTTGATTCGTTCGATCAACGAGTAATTCCGCTGGTGATTCGACACCGTATTCGGCCTGAAAGTCGCTAATGCGCTCTCGCATTTCCGAAACGCGGGCGATCAACTCGTCCGTCGAGACGTGTTCTCGAATATCCGCCGCCTGCTCGACGACGAGTGACTCGGGTGACCGGCGGTAGGTCGTCCCACCGTTCTCACTGGTGTCGGTCGTGACGAATCCGTCATCGGCGAGGACGGTGAGGTGTTTTCGTGCCGTCTTCGGCGACGTGCGTGCAGTATCGGCAACGGCATCCGCGGAAACCGGGGTGTAGGCGCGACTAATGACTTCCCGGACGCGCTCGTAGGGAGTCGTCCCGTCTTCCCACGCCGCACCAACCGCCTCGTTGACATCGTCAAATTCGTCGGGGGTAGTGGAACCAGTCATACGCGCATTTCGCACTGAGGTAACATAGGTCTTTAGTAACGTAGTATGTTCCTTCAGAATATCCGCCACTTTCCCTCGCTTCGTCGCTTTCCACCACGGCAGAGACGATCTCCTATCCGTCAGTTCCAATGGGGCCGCGACTCGAGTGGTGGTCCTGCCAGTACATCGGTACAACAGTCTGTCCCAGACGGTACAACTCACCAAGAACTACAAAGAAACAACAGACGTCACAGACGCACACTCGAGCCTTCGTTCTCGAGCGTACTGGGGACGGTAATCGCCGTCGTGGTCTGGACGCCCTGGCCGGTCATAATCGTCACCGACGCGTCGTCATCGGCCTCGAGTGGCCGATCAACCGCGTCCTCGACGTCGATCGACAGCGTGGCGCGGTCGGAACCGCTCTCGAGGACCGTCCCGTCGTCGCCGTCGACGGTGATATCCTCGTCGTCGAGGACGAGATACGTCTGCCCGCCGGGGCCGACGTAGTTGATCGTCGCCTCCTCGAGATCGATCGCGCTCGAGCCGGCGCCGGGGCCGACGGTGATCTCGAGGGTTGGGATTTCGTTGTCGTCCTCGATGGTCCCGACGGCGGTGTAGACGTCGAGCGAGTCGGAGACCTGCGCGGTGCTTTCGGCACCGGTGGCTTCAGCCTGTGTCTGTAAGGAACCGGCAACGCTGAGCAGCACGGCTGCTGCGATGGCCGCGACGAGTACCATCGCGACGAAGATAATCAGCGTGCCAATACCGACTTGCCCGCGGTCGCTGCGGGCGTCGTTTGAATCCGACTCTCTCATCAAGTATGTGTTTGCGTATTGAAAATATGGTCGACAGACCTAGATTAGAGTGTGACTGCGGAGGACTCCGTCAGCGTCGACGGTGCCATCAGCAGTTCAACGGTCTGGGAGCCGTCAGCGGTCGTGATCAGGAACTCAGCGTTCTCACCGGACTGGATTGGTGAGAAGTCATCGTCACCTCGCAGTTCGAGATCGATCACAAGCTGAGTGTCGGACTCGAGAACTGGGTCAAAGTCAGTGCTCGTGTCGTAGGTGTCACCATTCTCGAGTTCCTCGATATCGAGGTCATCAAGTTCCTCAACCGTACCGCGCTCGGTCTGGTCACCGACGAACTCGAAGGTGGCAGCGCTCAGGTCGACTGGGTCAGAGCCAGGTCCGAGCGAAACCATCAGTGAAGCAGATTCGACGTGGTGGTCAGTCTGGAGGGAGAGTACTTCCACATCCACACTGTCATCCTCTTCACCAACTAAATCAATGATAACTTCGTCATCAGAATTTATATTTGCTTCAGTAACTTCGATCGTCGTTTCGAAGTCAAGATCATCATCGAGGTTAGTATTATCGCTACCATCGATTTCAATGGTCACTTCATTGTCATCCTCACTCATATCGACATTATCAACGGTGTGTTCTGGATCCTCACTCGCATCAGTATCTGTACTTCCTGCTCCGTCAGGATACGTGATATCAACATCAGTTATCTCTTCACTGTGTTCATCTCCAACAATAATATCAAGGTCCCCTTCAAATGTTCCGTGATCATCAGGCTCTGCGACATCACCTGTTGCAGAGTCAATCTGGACGACGTTCGAAACCTGTGCCGTACTCTCTTGACCCGTTGCTTCTGCCTGGGACTGGAGCAGTCCCGCTGTGTTGATCAGGACACCTGCCGCAATCGCGGCGACAAGCACCATCGCAATGAACACGATGAGGGTACCGATACCCACCTGACCGCGCTCTTCGTCATCTGTTACTCGTTCAAACATGGTTTGTTGTGGTTTTGCGTCCGGAACACGCAGGTGACCCGATGGTCCCGCTGGTAGTTGCCGGAACGTATCAGCTACTTCCAACTAATCTGTATTAAGTCTGTTCGCCATTTTTACACTATATAGGTCTTATTGCCGATATAGAAGGATGAATTATCGAATATAAGCAGCTATAGAGCGATCTGGGCGCCATAGCTACTAAAACTAGTGAAGATTCGATATATAATAAGAATCGATAGATCGGAGATATCCAGAAAGAAAGATTCTGAATCAGTTACTGCTGCGGTTAGAGCGTGACTGCGGACTGCTCCGTCAGCGTCGAGGGAGCCATCAGCAGTTCAACGGTCTGGGAACCGTCAGCGGTCGTGATCAGGAACTCAGCAGACTCACCCGAGTGGATAACGGAGAAGTCATCGTCGCCATCGTGGAGCGTCAACTCAATCTCGAGTTGGTTATCGGACTCAAGCACTGGGTCGAAGTCCGAAGACGTGTCGTAGGTATCGCCGTTCTCGAGTTCCGCAATGTCGAGGTCATCAAGTTCGTCGACAGTACCGCGCTCGGTCTCGTCACCGACGTACTCGAAGGTGGCTGCGCTCAGATCGACTGGGTCAGAGCCAGGACCGAGCGAAACCATTAGTGAGGCCTCAGTGACAACGTGTTCCTGAGCAGTTCCGTCACCACTACTAACGATTTCAGCACTTGCATCCTCGAAGCCTTCGTCAGTCGCGCCGTCACCTTCACCATCAATTTCGACAGTGATTACTCCATCTTCGACATCTTCACTTTCAATAGTAGATGTGGTGTCGTCACCTGACTCCTCAGCTTCAACTTCTACATCGTAATCGTCGTCAGTAAGGTCCAGGTTAGTGAACGCATCAGTATCAATATCACTGAGATCTTCCCCTTCCTCTAGTTCAACCGTTTCGACAGAATCAGAACTATCGTGCAGTATAAGATCAAACTCAATCTGATCAAGATCATCATCACCATCCGCGACCTCAAACTCAAGGTCTACATTCTCGAGTGGGTCAATGTCAATCTCTTCTACATCCCCTGTTGCAGAATCAATTTGCACGACGTTGGAAACCTGTGCTGTACTCTCTTCACCCGTTGCCTCTGCCTGGGACTGGAGCAGCCCCGCCGTGTTGATCAGGACACCTGCCGCAATCGCGGCGACAAGAACCATCGCAATGAACACGATGAGGGTACCGATACCCACCTGACCGCGCTCTTCATCATCTGTAATTCGTTCAAACATGGTTTGTTGTGATTGCTGCGTCCGACACCTCCCCACGGCGTTGCGCGCGCTGGACAGTTGCCGGAACGTATCAACGCTTTCTAACTACCGTGTAATAAGGCTACTCGCCGTTCTGACACTATATAACTCTACTTGCCGAAAGGGATAGCACTTAAATCTGCTTGCCAGAATCTCTTCTTTCACTTAACCCTATTTGCCGACCGGAAGGACACTATACACTAACCATTGAAATATTTCTGCCACATTCTGATTGAATAGTTAGTGCACTACTGTGGTTGAGCGGACACTACTAACACAGGAATCAAAGGGAAACAATAGTAGTCTGAGATACCAGCATCCCACTGCGTGACTCAGGACAGTCACACAGCAGAGTGACGATGGAAAATCCGCGCACACGACCACCTACGAACAAAAGTCACACGTAGAATAGAGTAACGCCAGTAAGTAATAGAGGATATAGTAGCCACTGGAAACCAATGACTCCCGATCGCCAGACCGTGGTACGACCTGCGTGAAGGGTTACAATTGCTACTAGAGAATCCCTAAGAAGCAGTGAAGATATCCATGTACGATGGATAATGAGGGAGTTGCAGAGATGACTCTCATCAAAACACGAGTCACCCACGCGTCGAAAAATAAAATAACTGAAACCGTTCTCGGTTTAGAGCGTGACCGCAGAGGACTCCGTCAGCGTCGAGGGAGCCATCAGCAGTTCAACGCTCTGGGAGCCATCAGCAGTCGTAATCTGGAACTCTGCAGATTCACCGGCTGCGAGTGGGGAGAACATGTCGTTGTTCTCGTTGAGGTGTAGTTCAATCTCGAGTTGGTTGTCGGACTCGAGAACGCCCTGGAAGTTCTCGGCGCTGTCGCCCAGCGTCTCACCGTTGCCGTTCTCAAGTTCGTGGACATCTAAGTCCTCGAGTTCCTCAGCAGTACCACGTTCGGTGTAGTCGCCGACGAACTCGAACGTTGCTGCACTGAGGTCAACTGGATCCGAACCAGGACCGAGCGAAACCATCATCGAAGCCTCATGGACCATATGTTCGTCTGTGCCATCACCTTCGCTGGTGATTTCTGGAGCGTCTGCACCACTGTTGAGGCCGTTATTGTCTTCGTTGTCGTCGATTGCAACAGTGATGGTTCCATCCTCAACATCTTCTGCTTCAAATGCGCTTGTTTCAGGGCTGTCTTCGTTACTTTCAAATTCAATGTAATACCCACCAGCACTGAGGTCTAAGTTAGTGAAGTCGGAGGTGGAAACTGCATTTAGACCTTCATCCTCGGCAATTTCAACAGTTTCTATAGAGTCATCATTATCGTCCTTTAGAACGATATCAAAGCTAATATCGTCTATTTCACCTTCTGCCCCTTCCTGTAATTCGAAGTCAATGTCAACGTTCTCGAGCGGACCGATCTCGTCAACATTGCCAGTTACAGAGTCAATCTGCACAACGTTAGAAACCTCTGCCGTACTTTCTTCACCAGTCGCCTCTGCCTGCGACTGCAGAAGTCCGGCCGTATTGAGTAATACACCTGCCGCAATCGCTGCGACGAGCACCATAGCGATGAACACGATGAGGGTACCGATTCCCACCTGACCGCGTTCCTCGTCATCTGTAAGTCGTTCGAACATTGTTGTGAATATCTGCGACCGACACCCTTCCGACCACCACACCGTGGTACAGACGTTGCCGGCGCGTACACTCCGCTTCTAACTACCCGTTATTAAACTTGTTCGCCAACCTGACACTATATAAGTCCACTTGCCGACCACCAATCACTGATAAAGCTACTTGCCGATGTTCCGTCCCCCTACTTAGGTATTCTTGCCGTTTCGCTCCCCCCTAAGACCCATCTCCCCTTACCATTCGAACAGAAACCCCTCAGAATTCAGACTCCAATCGCCAGCCGCCGCGGCCCCACCGGCCGAGACACTTATCCCACTGCTGAGACCATATCTCCAGCATGAACATCATCGATGGGGAGAAGGTGGAATGTGGGCGCTGCGACGAGGTCATCTCACTCGAGGATGCAAACGTCCTCGGGAAGACGAACAATCGCTCCTATGCAAAGCCACTGTGTGATGGCTGTCTCAAGAAAGTCGGCGTCCCCAAGGGCTACGAACTCGAGCGCGACGTGAGCTACCTAATCGAAAACTGACGACGTTCCCCGCGACGGAGAGACTGTTTCTATCGACCAACAGTTCTGATCAGTCACGCAACAGCGTCGAATCCACCAGTGAGAAAAATCAACAGCGACGGCTACGCTCGAGATCAGTACTGAGAGTACAGTGTATACTATGAGCAACCGATATCAACGGACCGCCTGCGTCGGAACGTGTGGAACGGACTCGACCCACGTCACTGCCTCAAGGATGGATACGAGATCGTCGATTCGCTGATCAAACACATTCAGCGGATGCGAATCGAGAAACGTGGCTGTCTCTCGTTGTACTGTTTCTCCATCATAGTCAATCTGGAAGTGGCACTCACCGAGGTCCGCGTGCGTTTCGTCCTGATGCCAGCCGATCATGAGGTCCCGTTTGGGTTCGACCCACTGAATCGCGTAGAAATCGTACGCGTAGGACGGCGGGAAATCGAACGAGACCTGCAACTCCGCTTCGGTAACTGGGTACGACGTGCCGAGAAACGCCTCCGGCGTGACCGTGGCGTGGACGCCAACTTTGTTCCCTCGAGACGTCTGATACCGGACCTGTTCGATTGGAGAGTCCTCGTCGGGGACCTGTGTCTGCAGCCGGTTGTGGATTCGGGTGAGAAGCGTTCGTGTATCGAGGTTCGCACGATTTGCAAGGAAAATCATCGGACTATCTTACTGCGAGAGTGAGACTGACGAGTTTGATGAGCCGTTTTGCACCGGATACAGTTCTCGAGCATCGTCATAGAGTTCAAGTGCGTGTTTGAGCAGGCGCTTGTTGTCCTCGTAGCGGTCCCACTGTCGAAGCACACGGTTGCGTTCCCGAATGGCGTCGCTGTCGAGCCCATCATCGGTAAGCGTCGATTCCAACTCACCCCGCGATTCAACGGCGAATTCGTGCTTCCAGTCGTCGATTTCTGCCTGGATAGCTGCGAGTTCGTCGCGGAGTTCCTCTCGCGTGTGGCTGTTGATCAGCGCAGTCACTTCGTTGACGTACCGAAGTTGATAGTTCGGTGCATACTTCGTGTTGCCGTCATCACCGTCGACAGCCTGCACTTGCCCGAATTCGACGAGCATCTCGAGTTCGTCTTTCGCGGTCTGCCACGAGGAGATCTGCGCTTCCTCGCGCACCCACTCGACGGAGCGTGGTTTAGTGAGGGCCGTAGCGATCTCTCTGACGCGCTCCCGTGCAGTAAGATCGTCCGTCCACGAGCCGAGGCCGGAATCAGTCATACACAGGAGTACGCGCCTGTATCTATTATATTTTTGGATGGGTCACACATATACGAGAGGGAGACAACGCAGTCATCATCGGCTACGACCTCGTCGCGAGAAAAACGCCGCTCTCGAGGAGACGAAAGTACGCACCAACACTCGAGAACACGGCCCCTCGAGCACCCACAAAACCTGAACCGCTACTTGCTGTTCATCGCTTCGCTCGCAATATTCCGTCCGCGTGGCTTCAACGCGACTTCCCGGCGAACTCGTACTTCCTCTAACACGTCCAACTCGATCAGGCGCTCGTAAATCTCCTCGACTTCGTCGGTGTTGATGTCCAGAAACTCGGGGACTTCGAACGGCGAGACGCCGGAGTAGATAGCCATCAGTACCTCCTCTTCCTTACCGGATAAATCGATCTGTGAGGCGTTTTTCTCGGCCCCGCGGTCCAGCACGGACTTCATGATGGCACAGTTTTGCGAGCCACCGGAGATGTACGTCTGGACGCTCGAGCCGTTATCGGTGTGTTCAGCTTCGATGACGGGGCGCTCTTGGGAGAGCACGGTTCGTTCCTCGCTGGTGACGGTGCCGACATCGTCGACTTCAATCTGGACGAATGAGCCGTTCTCGACGGCGAAGTTCGCAACGCCAGTGTCGATTTTGACGCGGGCTTTGCTCCAGGAAGTATCCTGAACGACGCCGCCTTTGACAGCGGGGTGTTTGAGCAAGAGGATTTCACCGTCCAGCATGGCTTTCTGGATCTGAAGTTCGAACTCGTGGACCTCGGCCATCGAGATCAGGTGCACGTCCGCGCCGACGTTGATGCTGATGTAATCAGAAACCTTCGCGACAGTCTGATTGACGTCGTAGCGGCCCTTGATCGAGATGATCTCCGAGAGCGGGATCGTCCGCTTGCCGTCATTGCTCGCGATCACCAGTCGCTTGTTCGAAAGGACGATTCGCCCGTTTGTCCAGTTGGTATCCGACAGCTTCCGGCCATCGCGCAGTACCTGCGTGAACTTCCCCGTCACATCCGCGAGTTTCTGTTCGGACTTACTCATGCGAAGTCACCACTCATCGCGCCTGCACCGCCCAGTTTCGACAGCGCAGAAAAGCCACGCTTTCGAAGCCGGTCACTCTCAGTTCGATCGACAAACGACGAAATCCGGGTGCGAGACTGCTCCCCACCGATTTTCCCCAGCACGAACAGCGCCTTCACGCGTGTCTCCTCGTCGCGGTGGGAGTCATCAATCAACTCGAGTAGTCGCTTCTCGAGCCCATCGCCGTCGAGCAACGAGAGGCTGGTCGCGGCGAACTTCGAGGTCATTTCGTCGTCGTCAGCGAGCGTTTCGATCAGCGCGTCCTGGGCGACAGTTCGGTACTCGTCGCTTGCAATCCGGCCAAGGAGCCACGCTGCGTTGCGTCGCTGGGCCGTCTCCGTACTCCGATCGAGAATATCGATCAGCGGCTCGATTGCCTCACTGGCGGTTGCCTGCTCGAGTTCGCCGACGATCTTCTCGCGAACCTTGTGACTCGCAGAGGCCGGGGCTTCGGAGAGTAACTGCACCAGCGAGAACATCGCCGTTCGCCGGACGGCATCGGAGTCATCGCGTAGCGCCTCAGCAAGGACTTCAACGGCACGCACGCTGCCGAGACGTCCGAGGGCGTCGACGGCGATTCGGCGAACTGTTTCGTCCTCATCGTTTGCAACCTCGATCAGTTCACGCAAGGCGTTGTCCGTCCCGATATCAGCGAGTGCGTACGCAATCTCAATCCGGACGTCGTACTGATCGTTGTGAAGCCGCTGTGAGAGTGCCGGAACGGCTTCGGGGGCTTCGATTCGACCGAGCGCACGGGCGACCCGTTTTCGAACTCGCGGGTCCGGATCGGCAAGTCGCTCGGCGAGTGCGTTCAACACGTTGTCCTCGCCGATGCGTCCAAGGCCGGTCGCGGCCGCCATGCGCAGTTCGGGCCGGTCAGCAGAGAGCCCGCGTGCGAGCAGTTGGGCTTTCTTCCACTCAGCGATGTTATCAATATCCTGGCCAGAGACCTCGCCGATAAACTGCTCTAAGGCGTCCTGTCCAAACTGGTCGAGCGCGTCGATAGCGGCTGCACGCACGCTATCGGCGTCATCCTCCTGTGAGACGTCGACGAGGGCGTCGATAATCTCATCTCGAGGATAGCCATACTCCTCGCCCTCGCTGGTTTTCGACTCTAAACTGCCGATGATTTCGGCAGCGCGCGTGCGGATGTCGTCGTTTGGACTTTCCTCGAGATAGGTGAGGAGTTGCTCGAAGTCAGCGTTGCGCTCGAGTTCGAATAGCGTCATGCTCCCTGATCACCTGCTCGAGTCCGGACACGTCACTCGGCCGTGACTGGCGAACTGTTGGTCGGTCCGATGATCGATACGACGATCGTGTGCGTAGGTTCGGTCCGTCGCCGTCCGGTTACGCACCGCCATCGTGCTCCTCGTCGTCAGTCGTCGCCTCGGCGTCATCATCGCCGATGTCGTCTCCGTTGCCATCGCCGTCGCCGTCGGTATCAGTCTCGGCCTCCGGAGTCGAATCGACGGTCGTATTTCCATCGCTGTCCTCGCCGTCTGCATCGTCATCCTCGTAGGCTTTCGACTCCACGATAGCACTCCAGAGTTGGTTTTCGTCAATCTCACCGTCTTCGAGCAACTCGATCCACTCAGTTTCAATTCCCCACCCGGTGGTTTGGCCGTCAAAGCCGTCGACAACCTCCGTGTAGAGTGCCTGAACGTCCGATCCACGCTCGAGGAGTCCGCCGCTGTAGACCTGGTAGATGATTCCAATCTCGTCGTCGGATTCAACCTCGTCTTCGGCGTCAGATTCGTAGAACAGACTGAGCGTGTTCTCCTCAGTATCGTGATACAGCTCATCGACGGAGATGTCGTTTTGCTCGAGGAGGTAGTAGAACTCGCCGGGAGTCCCGTCTGGATCGTCACCCGGTGATTCGGGCTCGACCGACGCTTGGTTGCCCGTGATACTCGCGACCGAGTCTACACAGCCGGCCGTCGTACTGAGTGAGACGAGCCCGACGGCAGCGAGTGCGTGCCGGCGGGTCAGACCACGACTCGAGCCGGTCGCAGCCGGCGGTCGTCTCGAGTTGTCATCACCGTCAGCTTGGTCGCCCCCACCATCAGACTTGCCCAGTGTATTCACAGGACCCGTTGGCATCGTTACGATATCGTCACACCAATCAGTGAAAAGCGCGTCGGCCGTCCCTGTGGGTTCCTCTCACGATTCGTGACGTATTTGCCCAGAGAGTATATTACACACCCGCTCAAAAACTTCCGACAGACTGGTGCAGTCAATGTACGTGAACGTGACGCCGATCACCCGCTTCTTGGCCAGCGGCCGCGACGCCCTCGCTGGCCGGATTGTGTTCCGTTCGTTTCGCCTCGGACGTGCTCCCGAGGGTGACTCGGCTGTTGCCCACCGCGGCGCCATTGTGTCGTGTATCTCGCGCGCGTTTGCGCTGGCTGTCATTACCCTCGCCTTGATTGGGCTGGGGCTGAGTGCAAGTGCTGTACTCGCCTCGAGCGGGGCGAGTGGTGCTGTCGTGAGTGCAGATGCCGGTCCGGAGACGGATCACACGGGGGTTGCAGATATCGAGGACGCTGATCGAGATGACCCAACAGCTGAGCTACTCTCGAGTGGGGTCGCGTCGGCCCAAAGCGATAGCCCGATTCAGACAACGCCGCCGGACGACGAACGTGTTGTAGTTCGGTTTGATGACGACCACATCAGCACCGCCGCGGTCGCCGAGGAGCTGCCGCCTGAGCCGGCGATCACCGTCGAAGACGACGGTCCGGAAATCGTCATTGACGACCACGACGACTACGATTTACCCGTCATGCAGACAACAGACGGCGAGGTCGCAAAAGCCAATGGAGATACGATCCATCCGGTCAACGACAATCCAGATTTGGTTACGTTTGACAACGAGACCGAAACTGTCGGTGACGAACTCGAGGTCGACCGCAGCAGTGGAGAGGTCCAGACGATCGAGGGGGACGAGGTTAGGGTGGACGACGACCGCGTGGTCTATCCGGAGTACAACACGCGCGATTACTCCCTCGAAATCACCGAGGTTGAGGACGTCGACGAAGGGGAGACGCTCAGTGTCACCGCAACGGTCAACAACTCGCGGTGGGCCCACAGTGACGACGACACGGCCTCGTTGAATCTCTCCGGAGGGGAGCGCGACTTCCTTGCGGACGAGGAAAGCATCGACCTCGAGGACGACGATGAGACAGAGCTAAGCTTCGAGTACGAAACGGGGGCCGGCGATCACGACATCGACGAAGCGGAAGTCACGATCGAACACCAAAACGGCGGCGACACCGTCAACGGAGACAGCGACACGGCGGATCTCACCATCGGTGCGGCAGGCGTGGCCGTCACGATCACCGAGACGAACACGCCGGTCGAGGGGTCAGATCTGGTTGTAGACGCTGACATCACCCGGTACGGAGACGTGCCGGAGGGAACGCAAAGCTACCCGATCAGCCTCTTTGTCGACGGATCACAAGCACAGACGGAGGTGCTCTCGTTATCCCCAGGCGAGTCGACGACACAGACGTTTACGTACGAGACAACCGAAGACGACGTCCCCGAACTCGAGGCTGAAGTCGCAAGTCGCGTTGACTCGAGTTCAGAAACGGTCTCGGTGATGACCGTCGAGGAACACAAAGACAACATCGGCGCAGAAATCACGGAGACGACGATTGGTAACATCAGTGAGCCACTGACCGTCGATACGGCATTTACGTACGACGATGAGCTTCCCTCCGGCCAGACCGAGTTCGATGCGAACCTGACGATTGACGAGACTGTCGTCGATCAGCAGACGTTCGAGTTCGGCGGGGTGCCATCGACGGACGACCCCGTGACAGAGACGTTTACGTACGACCGCGACGCTGAAGACCCGCCGGTGACTGACTTCGCAATCGAAACCCCGGGCGGAAACGAGTCGGTCAGTCTCGATCACGACACTGCAATCTCGTTCTCGAACGTTACCGACCCCGCCGCACGAAACGAGACACTCGAGGCGACCGTCACGCTCGAGAACACCGGCGAAGTCCCGGGCCAAGAAACGCTCAACATTTCAGCGCTGAATCCGTCGGCTGTCGACTCGAATGCGACGATTGAGACGACCGCCGAACTGAACCCGGGCGAATCAGTCAGCGAAGACGTCACGTTCGATCTGAGTGACAATGCGCCGCCACAACTCGAGTTAGAAGTACAGACGAGTACAACGACGGAGACAACGACAGCCGAAGTTCGGGATAACGAACCGGAATTCGAGATTACAGACACGGCTGTAACGGAAGCCGACAGCGACGAAAACGCGACGCTGCTAACCGTTGCCTCAACGGTCGAGAACACAGGCGGCGTCGCTGGCACACAGGACGTATCGCTCAGTTTCGACGATGAGACCGTCCACACGGAGTCTGTCAGCCTCGAGCCTGACGAAGAAGCAACGATCACGACCGAAGTCGAGGTGACGGAGGACCAGACGTACGGCTACGGCACGACGACGGAGGACGATTCGGTGAGTGAAACCACTGATGTCGCATCGTCGGCCACCGCCGATACGGGCGGCATACTGAGTCTCCTCCCTGTCGGCAGCATCCTCACACTGTTGCTCGCGCTCTCGGTTCTCGGTGCACTCGTCGTTGGGGCGGCGGTTATCAAACGGCGAACCGATCCGACCGATCTGCCAGACGGACTCCAGGATCGCATGGCAGCACTCCAGCCTGCTGCCCAGCGACTCCAGAACGCCGCTCGCAATCTCGTCTCGAACGACGGCACAGGAACCGTCGTCGTCCAGAACAACCTGCCACGCGACGCGCTGGTTCGCATCCGCGTTCGCTCCGGTGACGAGATTCAGTTCTTAGAGGACTTCGAACTCGCCGCCGAGGAACGTCGCACACTCGAGTGTTTACCGACTGATACCCAGTTTGAGGTTGGCTCAGGTGTCGATGACATCGCGGCGCATGAAGAGCGCTTCGACGGTGGGACGAGCGAAGTAGGCGTTATTCTTCGCCCGGAAGGAATTACGATCAAACCACTCTGAAGGGAGTTAGTGTGTCAGAACTAGCAACTTCTCGGTAGTACTGGCGAGACAGAACGGCCGATCCGGTGGCGACTCGAAGGAGTGTGTTTCGCGTTCGGTCACGAACAGGCGGTCGAACGGCTGGTTACAGGCTGGACATCGAAGCCCCTTCCGATTCTCGAGAGTTCGCGTCTCGCCGGTGTCATTGTGCAGTTTTAACAGAGCGCGGTAGTCGTGGATACTGAAGCCATCCGTGAGGTCAATTCGAGTCATATCGGAAGATTTGTTGCCGGTAATTCATAGCCATCGGCCGATTGTCGCCTGACTGATACTGCAGTGAGACCAAAGATGACCCCCAGCCAGGGCTGCGCGCGAGGTGTTTTTCGTGTCGAGTTTCTCGCTGACCGGCCATAACAGTATTATATCTCCACCCTGACCACGAAAAAGACTATATTCGTACCATTATCGGCGCGATGGGAAGAGGATGTGTTTATTTTCCGGCATCATTTGTGTCGCGCGAACACATTCAGTGAAAAATAGAGTTATTATGTCCGGACACCGGAGTTGAACTATCGGAATCTGTGACGTTCTCTTCCCTGTGGTTTAATATCTGTCAGTCTAACCGGTTTAGTCGTCGTGCGGGATCTCGCACTCGAGTCAACTCGGCAGTGTGTGGCCGAGAGGGTGACGCGAACCCGCCTACGAACCCCCATGGTGAACGGTAATGCGTGAGGAGACAACCAATACATCGTCCGTGTTCGACGATCTGTCAGACACGGCAGTGGACACTCAGTCGGAATCGTACGAAAGCCCTCTTGGCTCACTCGAGGGATCGAAACACACGACCGAATCGGTCGAGCGCGAACTCGAAGCCCTGATGGAGCAGGTAAACGGGACGCTCGCGACCGAGGACGTGCAGTTCGATGAGGCGATGATCAAGGAGAATCTCGAAGAGATTTTGCTCTTGCTCATCGCCGTTCGTGGGGAAGCCCACGGCAAGGAACTGCTCTCTGATTTGACACAGTTGTTCGACGCAACGCTCAGTCCGGGGACGGTCTATCCCGCACTGCACGCGCTGAACGAAGCGGACGTGCTGGCGATGCACACCAAAGTGCGAACAAAAGAGTATTCCATCGACGACGGGGCACACGTCCGTGAGACCGTCGAGCAGACGATGGTACAGCACCTGGCGTTTGGACTCTTACTGTACGCATTTCTCGGCCGACTCTAATCGGACGATTGCTGTCTGGACGACTTTCTTTCGCGCTGTTTCCGCGTTCCAATGGAGAGAGACGTCCTCGAGATCGATCTACTGGCCGTCCTCGAGGCTCTTCGCGATATCGCTCAGGCTCTTGCTTGGTGGCTCGGAAGCGTCGTAATAGTTCGTTTGTCCAGGCTCGCGCAACCCGTACGAAAAGTCGGGTTCGATGACGTCAACGAGGATTGAGCTACCGGGTGAAATGCCGTGGTCGTCGGCCCAGTCTCCAAGCAATTCGCGCCCGCTGCTTGGGTCTCGAGCGGTGTCAGGTGTCTCGTAGATGCCGGGGATCGAGAGGCCGTCACCGGTCAGTGGGCGCTCGATGCGAGCAAACCGCTCGTCACCATCGAGAGAGATGCGGACAACCTCGTCGGTCGGGAAGGCACCAGTGTCTGTGGCTGGCAGTTCGATACGAACGCCGGTTGCTGTCTCGGTACACGTTGCACGGACGGTCTGCACTGATGGGTGATCGCTTGCAATTCGGTCTGCCATGTGAGAAGTGAACGGAAATCGGCGTCGTTACTCGTCGTCGCCGTCGCCGAGCAGTTCGTCGACATCGGTGCTACCGCGGCCGGTGATCGAGGCGTTGATCTGTGCAACAGCGTCAGAGACTTCACGACCACGGACCGTGATACGGCGGCGCTCGCCGTCACGCGCTGGCTTGTAGCCAGTCTGGCGACCAGTCATCAGCACTTCGCTCAGGTTTGCACCGCCAACGTCCGGGCTGAGCGGGCGCCCAGCATCGTCGGATCCACCGGTGATCTCGAGCGTGTAGCCGTCAAGTCCAACGGCGGAGCCGTCGACTTCCTCGCCGATCGACTTGCCAATGAACCGGTTTGCATCCTGTTCTTCTGCCTCGAGCTGGTAGGACGACCCGTCTTCTGGGTCGCCAACGACGACAGTGAAACTTGCCATGTGGGACGGAAGACGGTCGCTGCTCAAAAGAACATCGATCGAACGCGGCCGACCCACCGCTGAGACTCAAGTGCCCTGTGCCCGTTTGTTGGGGCGTGTCTCTCGATTCTGATCGGCTTGAAACACGCCTGAATGAGGCGTTTGGTGGGTCAACAGGTGAGGCTCGAGTCGTCTCGCGCCAGGCGACAGATCTCGCGGAGTCAGGCCAGTACGAGACCGATACCGGAATCCAGCTGACCGCCGATATCGTCCTCGAGGAACTCACTGATGCGCCGGGCGGAACGCCCGCAGACCGATGGAACTGGTGGATCGGCGCACTCGAGATTGCCTACGGTGGCTATCGAGTGTTTGGCATCCGCCAGTATCGGAGGTGACAACCTGTGCGAACGAAACGACTTTTATGGGTACCTGACCAAGTAGTCAGCTAGTGACCGATCCCGACGTTCGCAACGCGATTATGACAGCGACCTACGAGGCCCTGTGTGCCCATGGGTATACCGACCTCACGGCACAGGATATCGCTGATAGGACTGACAAGAGCAAGTCGCTGCTGTTCTACCATTACGACTCCAAAGACGACCTGGTAGCGGATTTCCTCGTATTCCTACGCGAACTGTTCGACGAGCGATTCGACGACACCGACGACCAATCGCCGGCGGATCGACTCGCGATGTTCGTCGACTGGTATCTCTACGGTTCGACCGACGGCGACGAACGCCAGTCGTTCCACACGGCGATGCTCGAGTTGCGAACGCAGGCACCGTACAACGACCAGTTCCGACACGAACTCCGGAAAACGGACGATCACCTCCGAGAGATTCTCGAGACCATCCTCGAGGATGGCATCGAGGAAGACGAGTTCACGGATCACGATCCCGAAGAAACTGCCGCCTTGCTCATCGCCGCAATCGACGGCGCGCGAATGCGCCAGCTTACACTGGATCGCGATGAGTACCTTGGTACCGTCCGCTCGGCGATCATCACCCGTGTGTTCGATGATCTGCTGGCAGACAACGTTTCGTTCCCAACAGAACCGGTTTCGAACGAGTTGCGGACCAGCAATCTCGAGACATCCACTGATGCTGCGGCTACAACCCAGTCGACAGACGAATCCACCGACGAGTCATGACCGAACACCCTCCAACAGCCGAACACCGTTTCGCCCACACGCACGAGCCACCAACAGTAGGACTCACGCGCTCGTTTGACGACCTCTCGCCGACGGTTCGAACGATTGCCACCGACGCGGTCGTCTCGCGTGATCACTCCGTTCCCGTTGCACTCTGTGCCATCGCCGGCACAGTCGCGACCCACATCGAAGATCAGGTCGCTACCGGCACCGTGTTGCAGACAACGGCAGACAACACTGTCCCTGAAACCCCCGCCGAACGCCTCGAGGCCGCGTCGCCGACTGAACTCGAGGGCGTCCTCGAGGCCGCGTCGCTGCTCGAGGCGTACGTCCAGATTCGTGTAGCGCTGCTCGAAAGCGACCGCTACAGCGAGGATGAACAGCGAGACGCCGCCATTTTAGCCAGTGACTTCCTGCACGCGGCGGCGTATGAACCAATCGCAGACTGTGGCGTTCCCGCTCGTCGCGCCAGCGAACTGTATCAGGTGCTCACCTCCGGCTCCGGAACGCTTGCCGTGCAATTCTTGCACGCCGAGGGCGCAGAGACAGAACAAGAATTGTCGGCTGTCGATGCCAACGGCGACACCGACGGCAGCGCTCACGCCGATAACACGAACGAGTCAATGCCGCCCCAGGCTGTCCTCGGCGGCATCACGGCAACACTCGGGGCAACCGCAGTCGGTGCGTCGGCAGAGATCCGAACCGCACTCGAGCGCTACGGCCAATCGCTGTCCGCTGTGCTGTGTCAGGCATCGTCGGAATCAGTTCCGGCCGATCGCCACGAAACGACGGTCCGTGCCCTCGCCGGCGAGACGGGGCCGACGCCTACTGAGACGGACAACTGCTGTCCAACCACGGAAACTCACCTCGAGCGCGCCCGCGAGGCCTGCCACACGCTCGAGGGCTGTCTTGGCTCGACAGGAGATCGCGGACCGCTTGCTTATCTCGAGCGGGCAACACGTATCCCGTTCCATCACGAATCCTAATACGATTCCCTATGACTGACCGCTCTCGGCCACTCTGGCCTGCGTACCTGCTGACGGTGTTTGCAGCCGGCCTTGGCCACTGCTATCTCGGGCAGTGGAAACGCGGCGGGAGCTGGTTCGGCCTGTACGTCATCGCGCTTGCCTTTTTGAGCGCGCGGACGCTCACGGGCGCACTCGAGCCGGGCGAACCCTTTGTCATCACCGCCCTCCAGTTCGATTCGGTCGAGTACGTCGACGTCGCCGTCCCGCTTGCGGTCCTGATCATCTGCGTACTCGATATCTATCTCATTGGGCTTACCCGACGGACCGACGTCGCGGCCAGCGGGAACGGCGGCGGCGTTGCCGAGTGAGACGGATTGGTGTCCCGATGTCACTGTGCAACCGCCGCCCGAGTCGCGGTTGCGCCGGAACTGGGGACAGTACCCGTCTGCGAGCGCCCCAAACACGAAGAGCCAAACCCCTCGAGTGGCTACGACGAGTGAATGGAGGTCGAGTTTCTCGGTGGTGCGGGTGAGGTCGGGCGAAGCGCACTCGTAATCGATGATACCCTCCTGCTCGATTACGGGATGGATTCGGGGAATCCGCCTGCGTTCCCGCTGGGAGATGTCGACCCGGAAGCTGTCGTCGTCAGTCACGGCCACCTCGATCACGTCGGCTCGATTCCAACGTTGTTGTCGGGTGATGCCCGGCCGGCGATCCACTGGACGCCACCGACGTATGAACTGACGATGACACTCGCACGCGACACGCTGAAGCTTCACGGCGGGACGTACGATTGCCCGTTCACTGAGGCGGAACTGGCCCGCGTAACGCAAGTCTCTGAAACGCACGGCTACCGCGAGACGTTCGAGGCTGCGGGGTACGAGGTGACGTTCTTTGAATCCGGCCACATCCCGGGCAGCGCACACGTCCTCGTAAGCGACGGCGAGACACGACTGCTCTACTCCGGCGATTTCCACACTGAAGACCAACAACTGCTCTCGGGGACGACCGCTAGACCCGACGCCGATACCGTCATCTGCGAGAGCACGTACGCGGACACGACGCGAGGACCCCGCCAGCAGACCGAAGCCAAATTCGCCGACAGCCTCGAGCAGACGATCTGGAGTGGCGGCACTGTCGTCGTCCCCGCGTTCGCAATCGGGCGCACCCAGGAGATGCTCTGTCTGTGCGAGCAGTACGACCTCGAGTGCTACGTCGACGGGATGGGCAAACGCGTGACAGAGATTTTCCTGCGCGAGGGCAACCGTGAGTTCCTGCGCGATCCAGAGCTGTTGCGTCGCGCGAAAGGCAACGCCCGCTTTGTCGATGGCCGCGACGGACAACGCAAGCGCATTGCCGAACAGAACACCGTCATCATCACCACCAGCGGGATGCTCCACGGCGGCCCCGCGATGACGTACATTCCGGAAATTCGCTCGCATCCGACGAACAAGATCGCCATGACGGGCTACCAGGTCGAGGGTACCCCCGGCCGAAGCCTCCTCGAGACTGGGAGCGCCGAAATCGACGGCCGGATGCTGCGCGTCAGCGCCCAGGTCGAACAGTACGATTTCTCCGCCCACGCCGACCGCGAGGGCCTGCTCGCATTCCTCGAGTCCTACCGGGACAGTGAGGTGCTGGTCAATCACGGCGACCGCTGCGAGGCGTTCGCCGAGGAACTGTGCGCAGATGGTTTCGAGGCGCGAGCGCCAGAGCTTGGGGAGCGTCTCAAGGTGTAAGCGCGGTAGAAAGGGAAATTACTTGTAAATAAGCATAGATTAGATTGTTGTTAGGTGTAGTTGGATTATAGTATGAATCCGTATACCCTCCCTGTTTGTGCTGCGTTAATTGGCGTCCTTATCCCTATTCAGCGGCATTCAACCGCCATCTGGTTAGAACTGTCATCCTCGGGACCGTCAGCCGGGACGCTGACACAAATGACGCTTGGTGGCCGGTTCGCGGTGTTTGTCGCCGTCTACGGCGTGTTGCTCGGACTTGCCACGCTGGTTGGCCGCCGCGGAGAATCAACGGTAAGCGACCGAGATGTTGTTCTCCTGACCGGGATCGCTACTGCGATCTTCGCACTCGTCAGTACCATCCTCATCTTCTGGACCCTCGGAAACGGCATTGAGGCTGAATTGCTTGTGTTGGCCGCTGGTTTCGGCATGGCCATTAGTGCTGGCATCCAGTCAGCAGTCGTCTCATTTGCCGGGATTTGCCTGGGCCGTCGGTACCGCTGACACGCCGGTCGCTTTCATAGGGATCGCTGGTGAACGTGTCATATGTCGCCACTCGAGACGCCAGACCACCACAACTCTCGCCATCGCTGTCAGCTACGTCGAACAGGTCCCCACACTCGAGGTGCACTATGAGTCGCGTTCTGGTTGCCGCCGGCTCGAGCGAAGGCCAAACAACAACGATTGCCGAGCGGATCGGTGACGTACTCGCCGAGGAGAGCCACGAACCGACGCTCGTCCACCTGAAACACCCGCCCGCTGATCTCGATCTCGAGGACTATGACAGCGTGATCATCGGCGCGTCGATCCACGCTGGCACCCACCAGCGGTACGTGACGGCATTCGTCCGCGAACACCGAGAGGTGCTGAACCAACTGCCGACGGCATTTTACTCGGTGAGCCTCACTGCAGCGTCAGCCGATCCGGAGAGCCAAGCAACAGCCAGGGAACTGCTCGAGGAGTTTCTCGAGGAGACGGACTGGGAACCGGACGTGACATTGGCGGTAGCGGGCGCGCTCAGGTACACTCAGTACGGCCTGCTCAAGCGCGTCGTGATGCGACGGATCGCGGGCAAGGAGAGCGGTGATACCGACACCTCGCGGGACTACGAGTACACCAACTGGGACGACGTGGTGATGTTCGCACGGCA
The DNA here is from genome assembly GCF_011043775.1 of Natronolimnobius sp. AArcel1. Taxonomy (NCBI): domain Archaea; kingdom Methanobacteriati; phylum Methanobacteriota; class Halobacteria; order Halobacteriales; family Natrialbaceae; genus Natronolimnobius; species Natronolimnobius sp. AArcel1. The sequence continues at coordinate 405,961 of NZ_JAAKXY010000004.1, forward strand.
GGTCTCAGCGTTGTTGCGGTGACTCGTTGGGATAGAGAAGGCTACAGGCGGAACAGGCCGAGGCGGTTCACAGGAGCCCAACCGAACTCACCACGAACAATGCGAGAAGGGCCACCGCGAGCGCGGTTCCAACTGCCAGCGGCACGTTCTCGGCGGCTTTCTCGTGGATCGCCATCTCCTCGTACTCCTCGCGGAAGGTCTCGAGATTCGTCTCGTCGTAGAAGTACTTCGTTTTCAGCGCGAACCGTTCAGTGACCGCACAGCCCGTACAGACTGGCTCGGACTCGAGGCGCTCCACTCGAATGTGGTCGTCGCAGTTGATGCTGCCGCAGTTGTCGCAGTAGGTGACCTGATCCGCGCTCGTTCCGCAGTGAACGCACTCGTGGAACTCGTTCGCCGTGGTTGCTCTCGAGGGGCCAGCGGCGTAGTAGGCGAACTCGTAGTCGTACTCGCCAAGCGTGAGTTGCGAGCGGATGTGCGGGACGTAGACGGGGTCGATATCCCGCACGGTAACGTCCGACACCTTCGGCGTGCAGGTCTTCTCATAGTCGACGTTGTTCCCGCCCGTGTAGTGAACCGTCGTCGTGTGTGCCTGCCGAAGTCGGTCAACGGCCCACTCCTTATACTCGGTCTCGGTCTGGCCGAATCGCTTGCGCTCGCACAGATCGAACCGAGTCTCGAGATCGTGCTCCTCGAGTGCAATCCGCGCGTTCCGACTCCCGGCACCCGTCACAAGTGACTGGACGGTCGCGCCGGGCACTCGAGGCGAGTCGCCATCGGCCAGCAACACGAGGTCGTCCGTTTCGTCGACACGGTGAATCACGCCGACGGAGGTTTCGAACGTCGCGTTTGTCTCCGCCGAGACCGTGACGGTCGGCTCGAGGACGAGCGCCGTATCGGGCGTCGGAATCGTCGCCGGCTCGAGGTTCTCGACGGGCTGGACGGCCTCGAAAACAGGTGCGTTTCGGTCGGCAGTGGGGTGAGTTGGCCGGAGGGATTCGTCACAGAGGATTTCGATACGGCCGTTGTAGAGATCCATTCCGATCTCGTCGCCGATTTCGCGGAGATCGGTGCCGTCAAGCAGTTCGATGCCGCCGTCTGTCGTGCCGCCGAGGTCGGCCGCGTACTCCTGTGCTGGAGCGGTAAAGCGCCCGGTCGTGACGACCATGCCCCGTTTCGGGCCATCGTAGTCGTAGGTCGCGACCGCCGAGTGAAGTTTCTGGACGACCGGTCTGCTGACCGTCTCGGTGTGTTTGCACTCGACGACGACGGCTCGCCGCGTCCCGTCGACGACTTCTTCCATCAGAATGTCCCGTCCCTCGTCTGCGGCTCGAGTCGACTGGCGGACGTTTTCGTACCCCAGATGCCGAAACACGTCCTCCATCAAATCCTCGAACTCGTACCCCGAAAGCTCATCGAGCAGCGCCATTCGTTCAGACGATTCTTTCAATCACTCGTAGATAATGGTTCGGGCAGACGAAACCGGCAGCCGTTGCCGTCCCTGGAACGTCTTTTGAACCGGTCGTGGTCCACACGCTATGTCTCCCGATGCAGACAACGGCCCCGGCGACAGCACAGGCCCCGACCTCGAGGCCCTCGAGTTGACGGAAACTGAAGAAGACGCCTTGCACGACCTGCAGTTGGGCATCGAGCACGTCCACCGCGCCTACGGCACCTTACTCGAGTTTCACCATCAACTCGGTCATGCGATGGATCGGATGAGCAACGCTGAGGAGGAACTGCGCGAGGCCGGCCACGACCAGTGGGCGAATCGCCTGCGCGACGAGCACCTGCCGGCGGGTGCGATCAGCGATCAATGGACCTACGAACTCGTCGAAGAATTCTCCGCAGAGTTTCTCGAGGACGTCGACGCCTTCGAGAGCGAAGTCAGAGACGAACTGGCGGACGGCATCGACCACGTAAGCGAGCGCAAGCAGCAACGACAGCTCCGAGAGCGAATGCAGGATAACTCGAGCAGTGAGGAGTGACTGATCGCCGGAGACGCCGCTGAACACGGATCGCGGAGTGCAACGGTCGACCCGCCTCGCCGACTGCAGAGAGTGAGAAGTATTTTCGCCAGCCTCGTTGTACCGCCGTCCATGAGCGACCAGTACGACGTCATCGTGATCGGGGTCGGCGGCATGGGCAGTGCAACCGTCGCCCACCTCGCAGACCGTGGCGTCGACGTGCTCGGCCTCGAGCGCCGCGATATTCCTCATAGCTATGGATCGTCTCACGGCCACTCACGCATCTTTCGGCTCGCCTACGGCGAGGGCTCTGGGTACGTCCCGCTCCTCCAGCGCGCCGAGGAGTTGTGGGAAACTCTCGAGGACGAACACGACCGGCAACTGCTGTATCGAACCGGCTCGATCGACGCCGGACCAGCCGATTCGGACTTCCTTGGGGAGTCACAGCGGTCGTGCGATAAACACGACCTCGAGTACGAACGGTTCTCGAGCGACGAACTCACGGAGCGCTATCCCGGCTATCAGCTCCCCGAGGACTACGAGGCGATCTACCAGCCCGACGGCGGCTTTCTGGCCCCCGAGGAGTGTACCGTTGCCCACGTCAATCGCGCCCACGAGGCGGGAGCGACGATCCGTGCCCGCGAGCGCGTCGTCGACTGGCGGGCGCTCGAGAGCAAGAGTGACAGCGAGGATGATGGAAGCGACCAACACGGCGGCGTCCGTGTCGAGACCGACCACGACGCCTACGAAGCCGACAACCTCGTGATCACGGCAGGCGCGTGGGCCGCCCGCTTCGTGGACGCACTCGAGGACGTCCTCGTTCCCGAGCGACAGGTAACAGCGCGTCTCCAGCCGACCGAGCCTGCGCAGTTCGACCGCGAGCAGTTTCCCGTCTGGAATCTCGAGGTACCCGACGGGCGCTACTACGGCTTTCCCGTCCACGGCGTGCCTGGATTTAAATTCGGCCGCTACCATCACCGCGAGGAGACGGTTGCGCCCGACGCATTCGAGCGCGAACCGACACAGGCCGACGAGCGACTGCTTCGAGAGTTTGCGGACACGTACTTCCCGGCCGGCGCAGGGCCGACAATGGGGATGGATACCTGTCTCTTTACGAACACGCCCGACGAGCACTTTGTTCTCGATACCCTCTCAGCACATCCGCAAGTCACCGTCGGCGCGGGCTTTTCTGGCCACGGCTTCAAATTCGCCAGCGTCATCGGTGAGATTCTGGCCGATCTGGCGCTCGAGGGTGAGACCGACCACGATATCTCCATGTTCGGATTGGATCGGTTCGCAGAGTAGGTGAGAAAATTGATTGGCCCTCGAACCGCTCGAGTCGCAGTTAGAACTCGCCCATCACGTCGTCGACGAACCGGTCGATTGTCTCGGGATCGTTCTTCGGGACGCCGATCTGGAAGCGATCAACGTTGAGAGCCTGATACTCCTCGATACCAGCGGCGACCTCCTCCGCGGTGCCGATGAGTCCCCGGAACTCGTCTCGAGGCGTCGTGTCTTCGTCAGTTTCCTCGAGCAGGTCCTCGTAGACCGCGTGTGCGTCGTCGGTGTCGTCGCGGATAATTGTCGGAATCGTGACTGTTGTGTCGATCTCGTCGTAGTCGCGACCGGCGTTTTCGCAGTGCTCACGGAGGACAGAAAGCTTGTGTTCGTACTGCTCAGGCGTGACGCCCGGGAGGTTCCACCAGTCAGCGTACTCGGCAGTGAGCCGGAGAGTAAGCTGTTCGCCGCCACCGCCGACCAGAATGGGTACGTCGTCGGGTTTGGGGTTCAAATAGAGGTCATCGACGTCGTAATACTCTCCCTCATAGCTAACTGGTGACTCCTCAGTCCAGACGGTCTCACAGAGCTTGATAGCATCCCGAAGTTGTCGAATCCGCTCGTCTGCCGGCGGAAACTCCATGTCCATCGCATCGTACTCGTCCTCGTACCAGCCCGCACCGATACCGAGCACTGCACGCCCCTCCGAGAGCGCATCGAGCGAACTGACGACCTTCGCGAGATAGACTGGATTCCGATAATGAACGCAGGTCACGAGCGCGCTCAGCGTGATCTCGTCCGTCGCGGCTGCAACCGCTGACAGTCCCGAATAGCACTCCACAAACGGCTCGTCCCGATGCCCATGAAACGGGAGTTGCCAGAGATGATCCATCAGCGAGAGCCAGGTGAAGCCGTCGTCCTCGAGTCGTTGTGCTCTGTCGATGAGCGCCGCAGCGGGGGAGCGGTCGTCGTGGGTCGCGAACGAACTGTGGTGGTAGCCAAACTCCATGGGTGTTCATTCTCGACTGGGAAGTAATACGGTCGGGAGGGGGCAAGACCGTCGCCAAGCGGCTCACACGGCATCGATGATTTCATCCGCAAACCGCGAGAGCGCCGCTTCACTGTCGTCGTTGCCAATCCCGACGATGACGTGGTCGACGCCGTAGTCTGCGAGTTGGCGGAAATAGTCTTGGAACCACTCGACACCGGCTCGGTACCCGAGGTGCAGTTGCTCCGGCTGAGCAGTAGGGTCCTCGGCCAACTCCACGCGAACCGCCATCGCATAGGGCTTGTCGCCCGCCTTCTCGCGCCAGTCGAACAGATAGTCCGCGAGCGTGCGCTCTGGAAGATGGTAAAAGAGCCAGCCGTCGCCGTGTTCGGCGATCCACTCACGAGATTGGCGGGCGTTCCCCGTCGGCAGCATCGGAATCGTCTCCGTCGTCGGCTCTGGCACGACTGAGAGTTCGCCGGTTAGGGACCCCCACTCGCCCTCGAGCGAGGGTGCATCCTCGCGCCACATGGTTCGAATCGCCTCGAAGCGTTCTCGGAAGGCCTCACCGCGCTCGGCTTTCTCGAGGCCGAATGCGGGAAACTCGGGGTCGCGGTCGCCCGAGGCCACGCCGAGGACGAGTCGCCCGTCGGAGAGTTGATCGACAGTCGCTGCCGACTTCGCGACGTGAATCGGATGCCGGAGCGTGAGGACGATGCTTGCCGTCCCAAGTGCGATCTCGTCCGTGTGTGCGGCGACGTGAGAGAGCCACGGCCACGTATCGAACGTCTGGCCCGCATCGCCGAATTTCGGCCAGTAGGTCGGTACGTCTCGAGCCCAGAGCCCGTCGAACCCGACCGCCTCGGCGTGTTTCGCGAGGTGGAGTTCGTCGTGTCTATCGGGCGTGGAGCGGTTCGTCCCCGTCAACGGAAAACTCGCACCGAAGGTCATCTCCTCGGTCTCGAAGAGTCGCTGATAGCCGGCGTTTTCGTGGGACATGGATTCGCTCGAGCTATCGGCTCGGAGCGGATGTCGCTACCGGTTCGCGCCGTCTATGAGTCGTCGGGCACCGCTCAGATATCGACGGCAAACGGTGCGAACTCGCCGGCGCGACTCGCGAAGCCGCCAAGCAACGTCGCCACGTCCTCGAGGTCGTCGGTGTCGATTACCTCGACAGGGGTGTGCATGTACCGGTTCGGAACGGAGACGACCTGCGATGGGATCCCACCCGCTGCCGTGAAGAAGCCATCTGCATCCGTTCCCGTCCCGAGACCGAGCGCCTCGAGTTGCACATCGACCTCGCGGTCTGCGGCGACCGAACGCAATGCCTCGAAGAGCACGGGATGATTCGAACTGCCGCGGCCGAGCGCGGGTCCACCACCGAGGTCCATCCGACTCGTCTTCTCACTCGGCGCGGAGGGATAGTCGACTGCGTGCCCGACGTCGACGACCACGACGGCATCCGGCTCGAGATCGAACCCGACCATCTTCGCGCCCTCGCGGCCGACCTCCTCCTGAACGGTTGAGACGGCGTAGACGGTCGCTTCGGTATCGGTTTCGACTGCATTTCGAAAGCCCTCGGCGGCGGCCCACGTCCCGACTCGATTGTCGATTCCGCGGGCGGCGAGACGCGTCTCCGAGAGCCACGAGACCGTCGATGAGAACGTGATGGGATCACCGATCTCGAGGCGCCCGCTCGCTTCAGCCTCACTTTCGGCGCCGATGTCGATCCAGAGGTCTGAAATCTCTGGGTCGTCGTCGCTCTCGTCGCGAAGGTGGATCGCAGTCTGTCCGACGACTCCCTCGACGGGGCCGTCTGCGGCGTGAATCGTGACGTGTTGGCCCTGCGAGACCGACGGGTCGCTGCCGCCGATGCGCCCCGGTCTGACGAAGCCGTCGTCGTCGATAGCGCGGACGATAAAGCCGATTTCGTCGGCATGCCCCGTCAGGACGACCTCAGGTGCGTCGGGATCGCCCTCGTGGACAGCGATAGCGTTCCCGTAAGCGTCTGTCCGTACGTCGTCTGCGAACTGGTCGACGTAGTCCAGCCAGACGCGCTGACCGCGAGTTTCGTACCCTGACGGCGAGGGCGTCTCGAGCAGTTCGACGAGGAAGTCACGTGACGAAGCGTCCATGGTTCATTCTTGTGGACAGCGTGTCGAATACGTGACGGTACAAAATAGCGGAATCTGGCTGCCAGTGCAAAAATCGAATCAGTTCGGAACGCGCCGATCAGTCGTCAGCCGGCGCAGCGCCGCTGCCACTTTCTTCGGCCTGTGCTTTCGTCCAGGCGAGTTTGCCACCGGCGGCGAGGATGTCGCGTTCGCGCTCGGAGGCGTCGAGCGTGGCGGTGTACTCCTCACCGTTGACTTCGACCGTGAACTCCTCCTGACCGGAGGTGACGCCCTCGTAGACGTCGTCGACGATTTCGATCTCGTCGCCCTGATCGATGTCGTCGTAGGTGTCCTCGTCAATCGTCAGCGGGACGATCCCGAAGTTAAAGAGGTTCGCGCGGTGGATGCGTGCGAAGCTCTGTGCGAGGACGCCCTCGATGCCGAGATACATCGGACACATCGCGGCGTGTTCTCGAGAGGAGCCCTGGCCGTAGTTTTCGCCAGCGACGAGGAAGCCGCCGTCGGCGTTTTTCGCGCGCTCGGCGAAGGTGTCATCGACGCGGGAGAGGGTGAACTCGGAGAGTTTGTCGATGTTCGACCGGTACATCAGGATATCCTGCGTTGCAGGGATGATGTGGTCGGTCGTGATGTTGTCTTCCATCTTGAGGTGCACGTCGCCCGTGATATCGGAGCCGAGCTGATCTTTCAGCGGCACGTCACCGATGTTTGGCCCTTTGACGAGTTCGTCGTCGATGGCCTCTTCGGGCGTGATGAGGTCCGTCTTCGAACCGTCGTACTCGTCTGGCAGCTCGATGCCTGGATCCTCGAGGTCGCCGAGTTCGTCGGCGAGGTTCCGTGGATCGATGATTTCGCCTTTGATCGCCGCAGCGGCAGCGACCTCTGGCGAACAGAGATAGACGTTGTCATCTTCGATACCCGAACGGCCCTCGAAGTTGCGGTTGAACGTTCGCAGCGAGACCGAATCGGAAGCCGGCACGTGACCGATCCCGATACAGGCACCACAGGTTGCCTCGGAGAAGTTGACGCCAGCGGCCATCATCTCCGCGACCCAGCCCTCGCGAGCGAGCATCTCACTCGCTTGCTTGGAGCCAGGTGCGACGATCATCTCGGTGGCCGGGTTGATCTCGCGACCCTCGAGCATCTTCGCGGCGGGGAGAACGTCCTCGTAGCCGCCGTTCGTACAGGAGCCGACGATGACCTGCTCGACGGACTCGCCCTCTACTTCGCTGACGGGGACGACGTTGTCCGGCATCGATGGCTGCGCGATCAGCGGCTCGAGATCCGAGAGATCGACAACGATTTCGTCGTCGTACTCGGCGTCATCGTCCGGCTGGATCTCCTCGTATTCCTCCGCGCGGTTGACGCGCTCGAGGTAGTCTTTGGTCTGCTCGTCGGTCGGGAAGATCGACGAGGTGGCACCGAGTTCGGTGCCCATGTTCGTGATCGTCATCCGCTCGGGCGCGGTGAGCGTCTCGACACCGGGGCCGGTGTACTCGAGAATCTTGCCGACGCCGCCTTTGACGCTGAGTCGGCGGAGCATCTCGAGGATGACGTCTTTTGCGGTGGCCCACTCGGGGAGTTCACCCTCGAGGCGGACGTTGACGACTTCTGGCATCTCGATGTAGTACGGTGCGCCGCCCATGGCGACGGTGACGTCGATCCCGCCCGCACCGATTGCGAGCTGGCCGAGGCCGCCGGGGGTCGGCGTGTGGCTGTCGGAGCCGAGCAGCGTCTTCCCGGGCGCGGCGAAGTTTTCGCGGTGAACGTTGTGGCAGATGCCGTTACCGGGGCGAGAGAAGTGTGCCCCGTAGGTTCCGGCTGCAGAGCGCAGGAAACGGTGGTCGTCGGTGTTTTTAAAGTCGAACTGATACGTCTGGTGATCGCAGTACTGGGCTGCAATCTCGGTCTGGACTTCGTCCAGTCCCATCGCTTCGAACTGGAGCCAGACCATCGTCCCGGTCGTATCCTGGGTGAGCACCTGGTCGATCTCGATCCCGATTTCCTCGCCGGTCTCGAGTTCGCCCTCGACGAGGTGGTCGTCAAGTACCTTTTCGGTGAGAGTCTGTCCCATAGCACCCAGAAATGCGCTTTCCGGCGTGATAAATCCAGCGTGTTACTATGAGGATTGACCGTGTGAAACCCGTCCTCGACGGAATTGTATGCGCGTTACGTACCCAAGTAGTAGACATTCATCCAATTTTATGTCTTATTGCCAGACTCGAGTGGACAGTTGTAGGATTGGTACGAGACGACTGCAGTCGTCGAAATCGATGTGAGCGACGGGCGATGAGCCTCAAGCGAGGCCGCGGGGACGAACGAACACGCTTTTTTAGCGTCCATCCCGTCGGCTACGGACATGTTCCGTTCTGGCGCGTTCGTCGCGGACCACATCTCCCCGACGACCGACGAGCAAGTCCAACCCAATGGGGTCGACCTCACCCTAGATATCGTCTTCGAACAACTCGAGCCGGGTCGAATCGGCCGCGATGGCAAAGAGATCGGTGACCGTGTCGCTCGCCCACTCGAGGAACTCGAGAAGAAAGAACCCGATACGTACTACCTCCCGAAGGGCGTCTACGTTGCCCGCTACGGCGAGCGCATCGAGATTCCGGAGGGCCACGTCGGCTTCGTCTACCCCCGCTCGTCACTGATGCGCAACTCCTGTATGCTCAACACGGCCGTCTGGGACGCCGGCTACCAGGGCCGTGGCGAGGGTCTCCTGCAGGTCCACCACGATATCCAGATCGAACGCGGCGCGCGGATCGCCCAGATCGTATTCGCTGAAGCGAGCCACGACGACGTCTACGACGGAAGTTATCAGGGCGAAAATCTCGAGTAACTGCTTCCCGTTACTTCCAGACTGAAGGTAGCGTTCGCCTCGATTTTCTACACCGTCCATCGATCAGATATCTATACTTATTACAGCGGGAGCAGTGCTGTGTCCTATGAGTTGCCCTCCAGCGCTCTCTCGGCGTCGACTTCTCGCCAGCGCCGGCGTCACGACGATGACGGCGCTTGCTGGCTGTACAAGAATCTACAGCACCCTTCCGGATCGAATTACCTACGCTCGGACAAGACGGCGTGAGATCCCCACCGTCCCTTCGCCGGTCTTCGGAACCGACGCTCACCTCCACGATCTAGCGGACGAGACCGCAGAGTACGTCGATCCGGGGCTCGAGGCGTGGGAGCGGGTGGGTGAACGCGAACACAGGGTCCACTACACTCAATCAAGACTAGAACGTGCCGCCGAGTTCGCTGCGGAGCGCGACTGGGAGTCGCCGACCACCGAGACCGTTCAATCAGGTCGTGCACACCTCTGGAATGCTGCGGGCAGCTACGCCTACGCGACGGCTCAACTCGACGAATTCGACCGTGATCCGACAGCTGGTGCTGCCGACTCTCTCGAGGAAGCCGAGACTCGCCACCAGGAGTTCGAGTACGCGACCGGTGATCCGGCGATATTCCTTGCCTACGGACGGTACGTCGAACGAGAACTTCAGCAGGCGCACAGTCTGCTCTCCCGTCGAGTCGACGCCGAGGTAGAAGACCGACGGGAACGGACGAGTCGCGCCGAGCGGATCGCAGAGCTATACAGCGGCGTTCGCCAGGCACAAGCGCGAATCGACAGCGCTGTTGCCTATCGCGAGGCTCTCCGGGAGCACGACCCCGGCAGTGATCCGTTCGGCGAGGCAATGGCAGACGCTCGAGCGATCCTCCACGACCGGGTCGACCCCCTGCTCGAGAGTCGCGAGGAGTGGTCCGAGCGCATCGGCGAGTTTGACGGTGACGGGATCGGTGAGTCCGAAACCGGCCGTCGAGACGTCCATGACGCGCTTTACTCGCGGTCCAGCTACGGCGAGTCGGCGGTCAGCGACGCCAATCGACGCGTTGACGGCGGTTACGATGTCTACGGAACCGTTGAACTCGCCAACGGATGGCTCCACCTGGCCGCTGCTCGCGCTGAGTGCGAGCGGATCGAGTCCGACGGGATCGACTTGCTCGACAGTGGCGCGATCGACGCCGCCAAACGCGCTGCGATCGACCGACTCGAGGGCGTCCTCGCCGATGACCCGGGTCAACTCACGCTGTTTTTCGCTGCGGAAGCACGCAGCTGGATCACTGCCGGCGACAGCGGAATCGAACGGAGTTCGCTCGATGACGCCGAAGAAGAGTGGCGCTGGAGTCAGGCCAACGGCTACGCCCGGTACCTGCTCGCGAAGGGTATCCTCGAGCGGATCGACGAGGCAGTCGCCGTAGTTACCGACACCGGTGAGTGAGACACCGCTGAAACGAAACGCGAGACGGATGAAGAGATCCTTTTTGCTGCCTCGGGTCCGAACACTTGCTATGGTCGGTGACCGTCGATGATGGCGACCACCCACGTCTTCGCCGCCCTCGCAGTCGTCGCGCCAGTCGCGTACGTCGTTCCCGAATTCGCGACGCCGCTGGCCGTCGGCGCGATTCTCGGTGGGCTCGCCCCCGATTTCGACCTCCCGCTCGAGCACCGCCGAACGTTTCACTTTCCGCTGCTCGGGCTCGCGGGTGCCGTTCCCGCGGTTGGACTCGCGGTCGTCGTGCCCTCGAGCGGAACCGCCGCGCTGGCCGCGTTCGCCGTCGCCGCGTGGCTCCACGCTGCAAGCGACGCTCTCGGCGGCGGGCCGGAGATGGACCCGTGGAATGGCCGAACCGAGCGCGCGGTGTACGATCACGCACACGGGCAGTGGATTCGCCCTCGACGGTGGATCCGCTACGACGGTGCGCCCGAAGATGCCGCGCTGGCGGTTGCGCTCGCAGTACCCGGACTGGTGGTCTTCGATGGCTGGGTCGCTGCACTCGTTCTCGGTGGTATCACCATCTCTGTCGGCTACGCGCTGGTTCGACGCCGCGTCGTCGACTGGACCGGCGAATGGGACTGGCTCGAGTGACGGTTGCGCCGAATCCGGACCGGGACTGGCTCGAGTAGCTGGGTACCCCAATCACGGAAACGTACCCAGGCGCGAGTCGGAACGCTGATACCATCAGTGTCCGAGACACTCGTATGGTCGATACGTTCCTCGCGCAGACAACACACCTGGTGTTTGCCGCGATCTGGGCCGGCAGCGTCTTTTACGTCGCGTTTGTCGTCCTGCCACTCGCCCGTGACGGCGAGTTCAACTCGACGAAACCACTCGAGGTACTCTCGGGGAAACTAACGATGATTTCGCGGGTGAGTGCGCTCGTGTTGTTACTCTCCGGTGGTCACCTCGCAGGCACGCGGTACACGTCTGAAACGCTCATTGAGACGACGAACGGCCAACTCGTTATCTTGATGGTCGTCCTTTGGCTTGTCCTCGCGGCACTCGTCGAGATCGGTGCCAAGCGCTTCGAGTCCGGACTCAACGGGAAGAAACTGCGCGAACCAGCGGCGAACGCGCTGGGACTGTACCGGCTGGCGGCCGTCGTCGCGATTGCGCTGCTCGTTGTGTCCGGCGCGATTACGACCAACCTCGCCGCAGTGTTCTAGTCGAATTGATTCACAGAGTGCTCGAGTCGACTGGAACCTCTTTGTGTCGGTTCTGATTTGTTTTGACAGCCAGCACTGGTATGTGTCGAACTACCATTGCGCCAGTTCAGCAGGGACAGCCCTCAAGAACCAACTATTTGGGTATTCCCGAACACCTCGAGTCCGTTAGACACTACTCACATAGTTGTCATTCAGCCATAGAAAGCGGACATTCTTGCGAAAGATACTTAGTGGGTTACTGTAACGTACTCCCATGATGCTCAGGGGAAAAGACGTTGCACTCTCGCTGCTCGCAGTCGGCACGGCCGCCGTCGCGGGCTACGTACTTCGGTCCGAGCACTCACAGCCGACCGCCGCGCACTCGAAAGCAGACCTTGGCGCACGAATCATCGACTCACACGACATTCCAAGCGGCGCAACCGTCGTCGAGGCCTCCTCCCGGCGACTCGACGATATCCCGGGCGCACGCCGCGCGCTCAAACGCGCGATCAGAAACGACGCTCGAGACGAGTGGGAACACGTCACGCTCGAGCGCGAGGGTGCCTGGTCGGTCGTCGATACTGTTCGGAGTTCCCTGCCGTACTACGATGGGTCTGGGACGGAGTACAACGGCGTCTACGTCCGCTACCGTGACCAAGTCGTCGTGCTCGATGCGATTGGCTGGGCGCATCTGCAGGAGCCACTACAGTAACTGCCGGTCGCGCTCTGTCAGTCTCGCTCTCGCCCTCGAGTGGACGAGCCTTCTCAACCACACCGAATTCACTCACTTACTCCCTCCCAGTCCTCCGCCACGGTGAATCACAACCACTACCTCCCAGCCCCGCAGAGGTGGCCGTATGCAACTGGGCGTAATCGGACTCGGACGGATGGGACAGATCGTCGTCAACCGCACGCTCGAGGCAGGCCACGACGTCGTTGCCTTCGACCTCGATGCAGAAGCCGTTGCGACCGCGGCTGATGCCGGCGCAACGGCCGCAGACTCACTCGAGGACCTGCTCGAGCGACTCGGCGACGAGAAGCGCATCTGGCTGATGGTCCCCGCGGGCGAGGCAGTCGACGTGACACTCGAGGAACTCGAGCCACACCTCGAGAGCGACGACGTGGTTATCGACGGCGGAAACTCGTACTTCGAGGACTCGGTGCGGCGAGCCGAGGCCTGCCCGGCGGCGTATCTGGACTGTGGCACCTCCGGCGGCCCGGCGAGTGCAGAGTTTGGCTTCTCGCTCATGGTCGGTGGCCCCGAATGGGCCTACGAGGAGTGCGTCCCCGTCTTCGACGCTGTCGCGACTGGACCCGACGGCCACGAACGCATGGGTCCGGAAGGTTCGGGCCACTACGTGAAGATGATCCACAACGGCGTCGAGTACGCCCTGATGCAGACCTACGGCGAAGGCTTCGAACTCCTCCACGAGGGTCGCTACGATCTCGACCTCGAGAACGTCGCCTCGGTCTGGAACAACGGGGCCGTCATCCGCTCGTGGCTGCTCGAACTCTGCGAGGAAGCGTTCCGCGAGGAAGGCTCGGATCTGGGCGACGTTGCAGACCGCATCGAGGGTGGCTCAACCGGAACCTGGACCGTACAGGAAGCCCTCGAGCAGGAGGTTCCCCTGCCGTTAATCTACACGGCGTTGTCCGAGAGATTCGGCTCTCGAGCGGATGATGGACGGTTCTCTCGGCGGCTGGCGAACCGACTCCGATACGGCTTCGGTCGTCACGAAGTCCCGCGACGCGAGTAACCGAACTGTCTCACTGTCTTGGTTTTCGCGGTCTTGGTTGTCGCTGTCTTGTTCGTCGCTGGTCTCTCTTCCTCGAGGACGTGCCACAACTGGGTGAGAGACACCACTGTTGCAAGTGAACCAGCGAATAGAGAGGGAGGGGGTCTGGACTGAGAGCGCTGTGGAGTTCATCGGGGAAGTTCGAAAGGAGAGGAATGGACCGATAACCAGCCTGTAGAGAGATATATTGGGTATGGACTCGAGAAGGAGTTGTCAGCGCTTTAGATGAAATTCTGCACTGTTGTTCACTAGTTCGTTCTCTACACTAGATTCACATGAAACAGTGGTGTGTGTGAGTTCACTTGTATCAGATGAAAACATGGTTTTAAATAGTATATCTCTCTTGGTAGAGATATGCCGCGGTTCGAGCGGAAGCAGAATATCTTCCGAAACAAGGATGCGTTGGGGGAGTCGTACCAGCCGGAACGGATCGAAGAACGCGACGAGGAGATTGAAGCGTACATGGACGCACTCCAGCCAATCATCGACGGCTGGGAGCCAAACAACGTCTTTCTCTACGGCAACACCGGCGTCGGAAAGACCGCCGTCACAGACTATCTACTCGATGTACTACAGGAAGACGCCACCGAGTACGACGATATCGATCTCTCCGTGCTCAGCGTCAACTGCAAAACCCTGAACTCCTCGTATCAGGTCGCAATCGAACTCGTGAACACGCTTCGCCCTGATGGCGCAGAGATCAGCACCACTGGCTACCCCCAACAAACTGTTTTCAAAAAACTCTACAGCGAACTCGAGGCTCTCGGTGGAACAGTCGTCATCGTCCTTGATGAGATCGACTCGATTGGCGACCGGGACGAACTCCTATACGAACTCCCACGGGCGCGCTCGAACGGCTACCTCGAGTCGACGAAAGTCGGCCTTATCGGGATCAGCAACGACTTCAAGTTTCGCGAACAACTCGATCCGCGAGTGCAGGATACGCTCTGTGAACGCGAACTGCAGTTTCCACCGTACGAAGCCTCCGAACTGACGAACATTCTCGAGTCGCGGGCAACGGTCGCCATCGCCGACGGCAGTTACGACAGCGGGGTGCTCAATCTCTGTGCGGCACTCGCCGCTCGAGACAGCGGGAGTGCGCGACAGGCCCTCGACTTGCTCCGGCTCGCAGGCGAAGTCGCAGAGAACAACGACGAAGAGATAATCCAAGAGACACACGTCGATCAGGCACGCTCGAAACTCGAGCAAGAGCGCGTCGAAGAGGGCATGCGCGAGTTGACGACGCACGGGCGACTCGCCTTGCTCGCTGTCGTCTCGAAAGCAGCCAAAGAATCGACACCCTGCCGGACGCGAGAACTGTATCAGGAGTACGAAACGCTCTGTGAGTCCTCGGGAACAGACTCGCTTGCCCAGCGGTCGGTGCACAACCACCTCTCGGATCTCCGGATGCTCGGCATCCTCTCGGCCAAGGAGAATCGCAGCGGCTCCCGCGGGAACTACTACAGCTACGAACTCGACGTGCCGTTCTCGAGTGCGGTCGACGCGATGGCCGACGTGCTCTATCTCGACGACGAAATCGAGACGATCCGCGAAATCGCTCGGATGAACGGCGTAGCCTGAGACAGGCAGGAACCGACAAGACACAGCTCGGCATGCGACCCCACACCACTGTTTCGAGTGAACACGAGAAAAATAGCCCCACACTCGCATCTGTTTTCACTTGCAATAGTGGTGTGACACACTCCTCGAGCAGGGAACAAGACGCTCCAGAATCAGACTCGAGTCGGTGACTCCATCGCCCATGTCTGTGCGTGTTCACGTGCAGTGGTGGTGTGGGTACTTCACATGCAGTGGTGGTGTCCCGTGGACAGTTCACATGAAAGAGTGGTGTGTTCTGGACGAACTTCGTGTTCCGTCCTCCAAAGCGTGCAACTCAAAGATTGTCTATCACTTCGCGTACAGCCCTAAAGCGGCTCTCGCAACGCCCACACGTCCGCAGTCGGCTCGAGTCGGTGTGGCTCCGCGCCACGCTCAGTCAGGATTCCCGTGTGATACAACATGGCTTTCAGCTGGAAGACGGTCGGTGAGTGATAGACAGATCCGTCTGCAAGCGCCTCACGTCGAAGGTCGCCGTTCTCGGTGAGGACGCGACGACGGGCGTCGTCGGTCCCGCGGATGAACAACTCGATAGCCAGCGTCGGCTGGACGGTATGGAGGTGCACCACGAGATCGACGAGCGACGGCTCGGGCTGCCAGTCGTCGTGCATCGTCTGCAGTTCCGTCACGAGCCACTCCGTCGCCGGGTATTCGAAGACGACCCGACGAGCGAGGTGTCCCCACGCCGGTGCGAGATCAATGAATCGCGTTCGGGAGCGATACCAGTCCTCGAACGCCTCGAGTGCGGCTTCGACAGAGCCATACCGATCCTTTCCAAAGCGGACCACCTCCGCGCCGAGCGAGGTGAGTTCGACGCGCGGGCCGTCCTCGATCAAGCCAAGAAACGCTGCTCCTTGTCGCGCATCGTCGACCGCGCTGACGACCTTGTACGCCGACAGGAGTTCGGCGGTGTCGCCATCCGCGTAGTGTGCCAGCGGATAGCCCAGATAGTTCTTCGGATGATTCAGGCTGAAGGATTTGTCCGCAACACCCTGTGCACCGGCCTGAAACCGAAGCGCCGTCGCCTCACTCGAGGATCGATTTCCAACAACGCGGGCTGGCTCGAGGACGGCAACCTCGCCGTTCGAATCGACACCGAGGACGCCGACGTTGAGTTCACGCGCAAGCGTGCGGTCGGTTTCGGAGATTGCACGTGCCGGGGCCGCGACGTAGGCGGCGTTGGCCTCGTGAAGTCGGTCGTAGGCCTGGACGATCCCACGCTCCGTATCGACGCCGGCGCTCGTGACGCCTTTCGCTTCGATGGCGACCAGCGGCGGTTCGTCCCCGACGCGTTCGACTGCGAGTACCTCGGACTCGAGTGGTGAGACCCCGACGAGGTCGGGAAAGCCACCGCCGATCTCGACGTGGTTGAACGGCGCAAGACAGTCCCGAACGGCCGGGTCGATGGGAGAGCCGGGACGCCACTCGTCCTGTGAGAACTGCGTATCGGCGACGACGTACGACGACGGCTCGTTGTCGTTCGGAAAGAGCCGCCGCTTGGTGTGGGCCAGCACCTGCGGTTCCGACAGCGGCTGTGCCGCACTGCTCATGGAACTGGAATGGCCGAGCTCGGCCAATAATGTTCCGGCGTGCGTGACAGTCAGCTCGCTCGAGACCAAACGTTTGTATCTCCATCCCGTACGAACACCTATGAGCGACACCGATGCAGTACTCGTCTTCGACGACGACTGTGGCTTCTGTACGTGGTGGGCCGACTATGTCGAGGCGCGCTCGGCGATTACGCTCGTTGGCTTCTCCGAACTCACCCCCGAGTTACGCGAACGCCTGCCCGAACACTACGAGGCCTGCTCACATCTCGTGACCGACGACGAGGTCTACTCCTGTGGCCGCTCTCTCGAGGAGGCCATCGCACGTGTCGATGATCACGGTCCGATCCGCAATTCGGTCGATTTCTTCCGAAACTTCGAAGATTACGAACGGCTGCGTGAAACCGGCTACCGCTGGGTTGCGGACAACCGAGACAAGTGGGGCCAGGTCATGTCAAAGACGCCGCCCGTGCGACGCGAATCCGACGCTGAATCCGAATCAGACCGGTGAGTCGCCCTCTGTCCCTCGAGTTGGGGCTCAAGGGTCCACCACGCAGTGTCACAAGCAGTGACTATCGGAGTCGAACGGCAGTCCCGTAGGCCATCACTTCGGAGCCACCGTCGGTGATCTGTGAGGTCTCGAGGCGGACGTTGACAACGGCATCTGCACCCAGTCGCTCGGCGTCTTCTTCCATGCGCGTGATCGCTTCGTCGCGGGCTTTCGAGAGGAGGTCGGAGTAGGCTTTGAGTTCGCCACCGAAGACGTTGCGAATGCCCTGTGTAATGTCTTTCCCGGCGTTTTTGGCTTCGACGGTGTTGCCGCGGGCGATACCAGGCACCTCAACGATTTCGCCATCCGGGACGGTTTCGGTGTTTGCGATGTACATGCCAGACACAGCACGCGCTGCCCGCATAGGCGTTCCGCGCAGTTTCTGGGGACGAAATTGGTACTCGAGGATGCCGGTCCAGCGATCCGCGAGAAGACTGACCCTGACTTCCGCACGCTCTCCCCTCGCTACGGGCCGCTATACTCCTCGAGCCACGACTCCACCGTTCCCTGCAATGCGCCGGTCGTACTCCCGAGATTGAGCATCCCGTAGCCCGCCTCGGCCTTTTCGTTGACATCCGCCATCCCAAAGCCAAGCCCACCAAGTGGCACGTCTGCCTCGAGTGCCTGCTCGCGTATCGTCTCAACGTGTGACTCGACAGCCTCGTGTGTCGGCTCGCCGGGATGGCCCGTCGAGACAGCGAGATCCAGCGGACCCGCAAAGACAAATCCGAGGTCGGGCACCTCGAGAATCTCCTCGAGATTCGAAACGGCAGTCGGATTCTCGATTGTTACCCCGACGACGATCTCTTCGTCCTCGGTTGCGACGTACTCCTCAGCCATCCCCCAGCGACTCGCACGCGGACTGGCAAAACCCCGGGCTCCGGGTTCGCCGTCGTAGGTAAATCGCGACGCTTGAACCGCCTGCCGAACCTCTTCGGCCGACTCAATGCGCGAGACGAACAAGTTCCGTGCCCCCGCGTCCAGTGCCTTCCGAACCATCCCGGGATCGGGTTCGGGGAGTCGAACGAGCAGTTCCGTCCCGGACACGTCTGCGGCCCGCAGCAGGTCCTCGAGTCGCTCGCCATCGAACGGACTCGGACCGGCGTGCTCGAGATCGATCCAGACGAAATCCAGCCCGAGTTCGCCGTAGAACTCGACGAGCGTCGGTGAGTACGTGTTCTCGAGAATTCCGAGTGCAACGTCGTCTGACTCGAGGGTCTGGCGAAGGTCGTTCGACCGCGATGAGTGTGTCGGCATAAACGACGGGCACCGCGACTGGACATAAACCTTCCAGCGGCGTCTGCACCGTCTGGGTCGCGAATCCGTTTCCGAGCGGTGTATCGAACATATGTGTTTTTGTGCCATCATGTAGTTGGGTACGCATGGACAGCAAGCACCTCGGCGTCATTGCAGTACTCATTGGGATCCTCGGATTCGGACTGCAGCACGCGCCGTCGCTGCTCCTCGAGAGCGCAGTACAAGACGGATTCGGCGGGGTGATTCCATCGGTCGGAACGACTGGGCAGAGCCTCGTCGTCTATAACGGCGTTGTCGGAGCCGTCGCCCCGCTTGTCACCGTCGGCGTGGCAGCCGGGGGTGGCTATTTCGCCGCCAACCGACTTGAGATTGCGCGAGTGTACCGAGCGTTCGTCGGGGCCGTCGCTGTCGGCAGTTCGGCCGGTGTGTTGCTCATCAGTTCGCCGCTGTACCTCGAGTCGGCACTGGCTGGCGGCGTCGAGACAGTCGTTGCACTCGTCTCGCTCGCGTCGGTGATCGTCTCTGTGTCCCTCCTCGTTACTATCGGCGCACTCGCCGGTGCAGCGATTTCGCACTTCCGGCAGACAACGCCCGGTGGCGACGATCCGGCGGTAACAGGCAGTCACTCCCCGTCAGCCACCAGTACGAACACAGACGCGACTGACTCGAGCGGACAAACTGACTCACTTCATTAGAACCGAACCGCTGCCCTGTCAAGCACGAACAGGTTGCAGGGTCACGGCGACACTGACTCGAGAATTAGCCCTTCGTCGCCGACGGCAACTGCTCGGTCGCTCCCGAGTGCAATCGCGCGTAGCGGACGCGAAGTCTCGAGATCCGAGCGCTCCCAGTCGCTTGCGTCTCCGCTGCGCTCGTAGACGTCTCCAGCAGTGGTACAGACGAGTGTTCGTCCCCCATCGCCGCGGCGAGCGAGTCCCGAGATACCGTCCGCAGCAACGCGCTCCGAAGTCCACGTTCCCGGCCCGTCGTAGCGGTGGACGACACCGTCGTCAGCGCCGACTAGACAATCGCTCTCCCCTGCCGTCGCAATAGCCGCGAGCGTCCCGTCGGCTCCCTCGAGCCCAACACGGTCGAACGACTGGCCGCCCTCGAGAGTTTCAAAGACGCCGTCGTTGGTGTCACAGCAGTAGCCGACCAGCGATCCGTTGTCCTCCGTTTCGACGAGTTCCACCGCCGCCAGACTCGAGCCACTGCCCGGCGTCACGGGGTCGTCCCACTCGAGCGCGCCCTCGTCGTACTGGCCGCGAAGCACCTCGCCAGAGCCGTTGATCAGCAAGACAGTTTCCGCGCCCGCTGGGCCACCAACGGCGATACCCGCGAGATTGTCGGTGCGGCCTGCGGGTGCCGTGTAATCCGTGTGACGGGTGCTTTCAGTCTCGAGACGGCCGAGCGCGCCGTTGTCACCGGCGACCCAGACGGCGTCGCCGTCGCTCGTCGCGTCGACGCCGTGGAGGGTGTTGCCCTGCGCGGTGGGGCCATCCTCGAGGACAGGGTCCCATCCCCCGCCGGTATCCGCGACGACGAGGCCGTCAGTTCCGACTGCGTAGCTGGTTTGTGCTCCGACGATGACAACGTCGAGAAGTGTCGACTCAGCAGTTACATCCGCTACGTCGACGGAATGCCATCCGCTGCGCTCGTCGTCCGTGTCCTCGTTTTGCCGCCCAGTATCGCCGCCGTCGTGCTCACGATCTCGCTGGGTTGGGTGCGCCTGTGCTCGAGTCTCTCCCTCGCTGTGGTCGGCAGCCTCATCATCTTGATCGCCAGCTCCGTCGGCGTGATCAGCAGTCCCATCGGCGTGATCCACAGCCCTGTTGCTCTGATCCACAGTCGTCTCCTCTCCTGTGCTCGCAGCGTGTCCAGCAGCAGCCTTGCGGGCGCTCTGATCGGCCGACTCTCCCGCTCTAGTGGCTGCGGATTCGGCGTCGGTTTCTACTGTGGACTCCGTCTCGGACTCAGCTTCAGCCCCGGTTTCGGACCCAGTTTCAGCCCCGGTTTCGGATTCGGCTTCTGACTCGAGTTCCGATGACGACCCGGTTTCGGCCGCCGGCTTGGGTCCCGATCCCGGTTGCGACTCCGGTTCGCTTTCGACATCGCTTCCCGACGAAACGGCATCACCGCCTCTCGGGCTGGTATCACCACCACCTGCGTCAGTGGTTGCAACAGTAGAGTCCCGAACCTGCGTCGCCGACTCAGACGGCGCTGCTGAGGCGGCTTCGCGCTCGTGGCGGCGTAATTTCCGCCAGTAGAGCACTATCGGCGGGATGACGTACGTAACAAGCGCGAGAAGCGCAAACCAGTTGTTGACGAACGTCAGCATCCCGAACGCGGTCAATCCGACCGTCGAGACGGTGTGGATCCACGTCTTCGTATACTGGCGGAAGAAGGGCACGAAGCCGCTTTCGTCCGGATCGGTGTTCGTAGCCATAGCCACCTCTCGAGTGTGCGGGAATCGGCTGTGCTACCGGATACGCGGTCAAAAGGCTGATGCAGGCGACCGCGACGCCAGCCTAGAGATAGCCCAGATCCGCCAGTCGCTCTTTCGTTCCGTCTCGCATCGGCGTCTCATCCGCTGTCATTGCTGTAGACGTGCCGAACGGCTCGAAGCGCTCCTCGAGTCGGTCGCGCATCGCTTGTACCTGCTCCGGTTCCGCCTCGCTTACGTCCGTCCGTTCCATCGGATCGGTCTCGAGGTGGTGCAGGCGCTCGAAACCGTCGTCGCCGCAGACGTATTTGTACTCCTGCGTTCGGACGGCGCGCAACCGCCGGTCGTACTCGCGGACGCGGTCCGGAATATCGCCGAATCGGGCCTCGAGGCGGTCGATAGAGGGCTGTGGGGCGACGTACTCCGAGAAGACGGCCTCACGTGAGTCGGCGTCCGAATCGGGATGGAGCGACTGACCCGCCTGCTGCTCGCGGAGGGATGAATCGTCGATTCCCGCAGAGTCGAGCAGCGTCGTGGGAAGGTCGAGCAGTTGCACGAGGTCACGGGAGCGGCCGCCGCCGGTAAATGGCCCCCCGTGGAGGACGAGCGGAACGTTGGTCAGCGTGTCATAGAGGTTGTACTGGTGCCCGAAGAAGCCGTGTTCGCCGATGTGTTCGCCGTGGTCGCCACAGACGATGAACAGCGTGTCCTCCCACTCGCCTGCCTCCTCGAGTGCCGACCGGAGAGCCGCGAGTTGGTCGTCGACGTAGGCGAGTTCCGCCCGGTAGAGTCCACGGAGCATGTTGAATTCGGCTTCCGAGAGGTCATAGTCCCGGCAATCGTACGCGCGTGGGTCTTGCCTGATCGCCGTTGCCTCCTCGTAGCTTGCGTCCTGGGGCAGGAATTCCTCGGCGTACTCCCGCGGCGGATCGTACTCGACGTGAGGTTCGATAAAGTTACAGAACAGGAAAAAGGGACGCTCGTCGGCTCGAGTCTGGAGCCAGTTGTCAATCCAGGATGTGGCCCGATCCGAGCCATCGTCACCCGCGGGTTGGAACAGTTCGCTGTAGAGGATGTTGGCTGCGTTGACGACCGGGTTGCCGTCGAACAGATGTGTTCGGGTTGCCTCGAGTTTCTCGCGGAGGTCTTCGCCGCGGACGACCGCGCCCATGTCGGCGTCGGACTGGACGTACTGCCAGCCCTTGCGCAAGTCGTCGAAGCCGCGGTGAAAGCCGAACTCCTCGGTGATCCAGGTGTTGTTCGAGATGCCGAGTGTCTGATAGCCGTTGGCCGCAAACGCCTCGGGGAGGGTTCGAAGGTCAGGGTTCAGCGAGAAACTGTCGCCGTGGGTGCCGTGGTCGGACGGGTAGAGTCCGGTAAACATCGAGGCGTGAGAGGGAAGCGTCCACGGTGCAGTCGCGAAGGCGTTCTCGAAGGTTGTCCCCTCCGCCGCGAGAGAGGTGAACGTTGGCGTTGTTTCCGGCCCGACGCTTTTCGCCCGCGCAGTATCGAGAACGACGAGAACGACGTTCCGAACAGTCGAATGTGAGGGTGATTCACGTCCGTTAGACTCAGCCATAACGATACTACCTCCGCCGCTCCGAGGGAAGGTCATCAGCCCCGAATATGCCGGGGCCATATTACATCTTACACGCTCATGTAGACTCTCACGGTCGCTGAATACTTGCGTGGCAATATCAGTCCGAACGCTTACTCGAGTGTCACGCAAAGACACCCCATGGACAACCCGAACATCGTTCTGGTGCATTGTCACGACCTTGGAAAGTATCTGGGGTGCTATGACAGTGCGGTCGAGACGCCACAGGTTGACGCCCTCGCCGACAGCGGCGTTCGATTCGACCGCCACTTCGTGACCGCACCGCAGTGTTCGCCGAGTCGCTCGAGCCTGATGACGGGACGTCACCCTCATCAAAACGGCATGCTCGGACTCGCACACGGCAACTGGGAACTGCACGACGACGAGCAGGTGCTCCCGGAACTATTGCGTGAGGCAGGCTACGACACGCACCTTTTCGGGCTTCAGCATATTACCGAGTACCCCGACCGACTCGGCTACAACCAGATGCACTCCGACGAGCCGCTGACGGCTGATGCGCCGCCGTCTGTCCACGAGTCCGCCCGTGCACGCGAGGTCGCCGACGAGTTCGCCACAATGCTCGAGGATGGTGACCACGACGATCCGTTCTTCGCCTCTGTCGGCTTCTTCGAACTCCACCGTGTCGAGGAAAACGGTGACTTCGGCTTCGAGGGCGAGCGCTACGGCGCGCCCAACCCCGAGGATGTCGAACCACTTCCGTTCTTACCCGACGAACCCGGGATTCGGTCCGATATCGCCGAAATACACGGCATGCTCAGTGCAATCGACGACGGCGTCGGAACCATCACCGACGCACTCGAGTCGGCCGGACTGACCGAAGACACGCTGGTCGTCTTTACGACCGAACACGGGCTCGCGATGCCGCGGGCGAAAGGCTGTTGCTCGGACCAGGGAATTGGCGGCGTCTTGCTGTGGTCACATCCCGGTACAATTGAGCCGACGGTCGTCGATGACCTCGTGAGCAACGTTGACGTCTTCGCAACGTTGCTCGAGGTCGCTGACGCTCCTCACCCCGAGACTGAACTCGCTGGCCAGAGCTTTCTCCCGCTGCTCGAGGACGACGTCGAGGAGTTCCGCGACCGAATTTTTGCTGGCATGACCTGGCACGACCGGTACAACCCGATGCGAGCGATTCGAACTGACCGCTGGAAGTACGTCCGCAACTTCTGGCACCTCCCCGACGTCTACCTCACGAGAGACATCTTCTGCAGCGCCGCCGGCAACGAGGTCCGAAAAACGAGTTACGGCGAGCAACGGCCCTACGAGGAACTGTACGATCTCGAGGCGGACCCGCTCGAGAAGGAGAATCTGCTTGCGGATGGCGACCTCGAGGATTCGCCAGCCAAGACTGCGCGTGACCGATTGCGAGCGGACTTGCTCGAGTGGATGGAGTCGACGGACGATCCGCTACTCGAGGGACCGGTTCTGCCTGACGATTGGGACGAGATTCAGCTGCAGAATGAGGTCTGACGCGAGTGGTCTACGGAAGAAGCAACTCCAGCGACCCAAAGACAATCCAGACGATTGCGACGTAGTTCAACAGCGTCGAGGTGAACGCATACACGGTTGCCCGTCGAATCGAGTAGCGCGCGATTCCCGCTGGGATCATCACGAAACTCCCAACATAGGGCACCAAATTCGTCACGAAAATGCCCGCCCCGCTGTAGCGTTTGAACACGTCATTTGCCTGCTCGAGTTGCTCGTCACTGATTGAGACACGCGGAATCGCGTGGATGACGTCGACGCCGCGGGTTGCGGCCAGCCAATAAATGACAAGCTGACCGCTGACGTAGCCGATTGAGGCAACGAGGATAACGAGCCAGATTGACTCCTGGGAGGGTGACACCGCGATATACCCCGGTAGAAAGACCGACGTCGGAAACGGCTTTCCAATGATCGCCCCTTTCAGGACGAACAGCGCGAACAGCGCTGGGAGGTCGAACGTGACCAGCAGGGAAAAGCCAAGATCAGTAAGCGAGCTGAACATTATTTCCAGAGAGTGGTGGCCGTACTCGTACGTGACGTTACCGGCCGGAGTATTTGAGTTCCGCGGTCTGTCAGAAAAACTCAACAAACCATCATTTAATCACGTCGGTCGCGCGTCTCCCGACTCGAGGAGTCGCTCGAGCGAGTCGCCCAGAATTGTTCGGAACCGGTCGTAGTCGGCCTCGAGTGCAACCGTGCCGTTGACCGGTGTGTCAGTACTTCCACGGGCGTCCGGAACGAGCGCGCCACGCGCGAGGTCACCGTCGGTGCCGACCGTCAGCGGATACTCTGCCGTCTCGAGGACATCCTCGTCGATCAGTTCCGCGATCACAAGAGCGTCGTGAATCGCCGCCGACTCGATGCCGTAGCGCTCGAGCGTGGCGTCGTCGTAGTAGGTGAGCCACTCGGCGATTGAGCGACCAAGTGGGTCGTCCCGCGAGAGTGCCTCGAGGCGGTCAGGCGGGAACGTTGCGTTTGCCGTCACGTCGAGGCCGACAATCGTCGGCTCACACTCTCCAACGACTCGGTGGGCCGCGTGGGGGTCGGAGTGGAAGTTTGCCTCCGCCAGTGGGGTGACGTTGCCCTGAGCGAACGCCGCCCCGCCCATGATGATGAGTTCGTCGAGCAACTCGGGGAGGTCCGGCTCGAGGGCGTGTGCCAGCGCGACGTTCGTGAGTGGCGCAATCGCCGCCAGCACGAGGTCGCCGGCGTGTTCGTGGGCCTGCTCGACGATGAACTGCGCGGCGTGGGTGTCGACCGGGTCGGTCGCCGCCGTCGGCTCCGGCACCCCGCCGCGGATGCCACCCTCGCCGTGGATGTGCTCGGCCGTCTCGAGGGAGACGTTCTGTGGTCGATCAGCGCCGACGGCAATCGGGACATCTGCTCGGTCGACGAACTCGAGGATACCCCGAGCGTTTGCCGTCGTCTCGGAAACAGGCGCGTTCCCGTGGGCAGTCGTGAGCCCCACCACCTCGAGTGCAGGGTGCTCGAGTGCCAGGAGTATCGCAACCGCGTCGTCACAGCCGGGGTCCGTATCGATCAACACCGGTCGTGTCATACCGTGTCGTGGGGCAGCTGGACGCATAAAACGCCGGGAGACGGCAGCGACGCGTCAAATGTGTTCGGACAAACGCTTACCAGCGTTCATGATGACACAGTGAACGCTATGGCAGACGAACTCGAGGATCCCGCGACCGAACTGCCCGCAACTGCTGGGACACTCGCTGAGGAGTATCCCGACGTCTGGGACGCCTACGCCGACCTCGGCGAGGCCTGTGCTGAGTCCGGGCCGATTGACGACGAGACGAAACGGCTCGTCAAACTCGGGATGGCCGTCGCCGCCCAGTCCGAGGGCGCCGTCCACTCCCACACCAGACGCGCACTCGAGGAGGACGTTCCGCCCGAAACGCTGCGCCAGGTCGCCGTCCTCGCGATTCCAACGGCTGGCTTTCCCCAGGCGATGGCCGCACTCAGCTGGATTACGGACATCACCGAGGAAGAATAGGAGTCCGACTCGCTCGAGGGCGAGTTCGACGCCCCTAACACGGTGTTTCGCGTAGGCAGCCCAGAGACTGACCGATGTCGTCCAGTTCACTGCACGCGTTCCGGGTCGCCTACGACGGCACCGGCTACTACGGCTTCCAGCGCCAGCCCGACGTTCCCACCGTCGAAGATTCCATTTTCGACGCGCTCCGTGGTCTCGAGGTGCTCGCACCCGACGCCGCCAAACCCGCCGGCTACGCTGCAGCAGGGCGAACCGACGCCGGTGTCTCGGCACTCGCCCAGACGATTACGCTCGAGGCTCCCGACTGGCTCACGCCGCATGCGCTGAACAGCACCCTCCCAGCCGACGTTCGCGCGTGGGCGAGCGCGGACGCGCCCAATGACTTCCACGCAACGCATCACGCGAGCCGGCGGACGTACACCTACTACCTGTACGCGCCCGAAACCACCGTGGACGACAACCGATTCGCTGCGGCCTGCGACGCACTCTCCGGCCCGCACGATTTCCACAACCTCACGCCGGACAATCACAACACCGAGCGCGCGCCAACGCTCGAGGCGGTCCGCGATGGCCACTATCTCGTCCTCACCGTCACCGCCGGTGGCTTCGCCCGCGAACTCGTGCGCCAACTGGTCTCACTCGCCCACGATGTTGGGACTGGCAGGGCGACCCTCGAAACACTCGAGCGCGCGCTTGACCCCGACCCGCTGCCTGGGCATGAGGGAATCGCCCCCGCACCGCCGGAGCCACTTGTCCTGACCGGCGTCGACTATCCCGACCTCGAGTTTGCGGTCGATCCGGACGCGGCCGACAGCGCCCAGAAGGTCTTCGAGACACGCCGACTCGAGCGCCAGACCGCGGCTCGAGTGGCCAGCCATATCGAATCGGGAATCGATGGCGACGCGAACGAGCATGATGGAGACGCCCTCGAATGAGGTCCCGCTGTAGGCGGTCGTGTACAAGCGTTTTTCACGGCAGGCTTCACACGAGCGAGCATGGAACTGTCGCCGGAGGAGTACGGTGCGTACTGGCGGGCCTCGTTTCGGATCGCAGCAGGACTACTCGTCATCATGATCGGACAAACGGCGACCGCGCCGCTGTTTGGCTACGGGAACGTCGGTGCAACCGCGTTCGGGGTGTTCTTGCTCGTCGCGCTCGTCCTCGCAGGATCGTTCATCACGGTGCTCGGTGTTTCTCGCGTCGTCAGAACCGCAGTCGACGCTGAGATGCGCGGCTGAGACGACACCGACAACTGAATCGCAACGCCTTACGCCACGCATCTCCGAGGGCGACTATGACCTCGAGTTCGGACATGATCCGTGTCGTCTGGGGAACTGGGTCCGGTCCCACGGCGATGTCATCATACGACACCGCACTGG
Source organism: Natronolimnobius sp. AArcel1 (assembly GCF_011043775.1). Lineage (NCBI taxonomy): Archaea > Methanobacteriati > Methanobacteriota > Halobacteria > Halobacteriales > Natrialbaceae > Natronolimnobius > Natronolimnobius sp. AArcel1. The sequence continues at coordinate 433,508 of NZ_JAAKXY010000004.1, forward strand.
CAGCGGCCGGTGTCGAAAACTACAATCTCGTGTCGGTTTCCTCGGTTATTCCGGCGGACACCGACGTCGAGGCCGTCGGCACCGCACCTGATCTCGGCCCCGCAGGCGAGCGACTCACCGTCGTCGAAGCACGAGCCACCACCGCCGGACCCGGTCGCGCTAGCGCAGCACTGGCCTGGTCGCAGTCCGTCGACGACGGCCCTGGCCTGTTCTACGAGACCGCCGGCGAGATGGACCGCGAGGATGTCGAGCGCCGCGTTCGCGAGGGACTGGCCGCCGGTCAAGAGCTTCGAGACTGGGAGTTCACCGAGCCTCGAGTCTGCGTCGAGAGCAATCGCGCTGAGTCGGGTACCTACACGACGGCACTCGTACTGGCAGTATACGGCGATAGCGACCCAATCATCTAATTGCTGCGGTGATTGTCTGAAGGCGAACGCTTTTGACCCGTCGGCACTTTGATAGCGGTACGCATTTCTCATGAACGGAAATACGCCGTACGCAGGGATACCAGGGGAGACAGCTGCTGGGAAGCGTGCCGCGGCGGACGTTCCGAACCTCTCGAAGGATGAAAAGCGACTCCTCCATCGAGACGTGTCCCGCATCGCCGCACAGACACGTGAGTTCCTCCCGAACGAGTACATTGTCGATTCCGAAATCTCAACCGGTGCCACCGGCCCGCAGGTGACCGTCGCGGTCCGCCCACCAATCGGCCACGCCGTCAGCGCCGGCTTTACCCCAAATCTTGACGACGGTGACTCCGAGAGCGACACACCTGACCTCACCGACGGCGTTATCGCACCCGACGAACGCAGCGAAGTTGCCCGTGGACTCGCCGCAAGCGCCGCCCTGCAGGTCAAACAGGCCATCGGCAACAACGTGACGCCAACGGCTCGATAACTCGGCCCACCCGCTCGAGGTCACATCTCTTCCCCCGTCTCAGTACAGTAACTGCTCGAGTTGGTGCTGTCGACGCTCAAGGTCGATTGCTGGCTCAATCTCCGGGTCCGCACAGAGATGATCAATCACCAGTAACGGATCCGCTCCCGCCCGTTCGACCGCCCGCAGGAGTGATTCGATTGCCTCTCGATTCGTCGCCACCGAGGAACACAAGCCGAGTGCGAGCGCGAGTGGGATCGCCCGCTCGAGGCGCGTCGGGAAGGCGTCGCTGATGCGCGAAAAGTCAGGTTCATCTGAGGCGTGGCGCTCGGCAGCAGCCTCGTGCGAAAGACATCGGGTACAGATGCTCGCAGCATCGTCAGGAACGTGGCTCCGATACTCCGCAGGCAGCGCAAACGGAATCGTCGGTGCGTCGCAACTGGCACACGAACTGGTCATAGCAGTAGTATGGTCGGCAGTACCAACAAGATACGCGTTACGTCCCCCAAATTCGGCGCGCGGCGTTACTGATTCGCTGCCGGTGACTGAGCCGACGTATCCGGCTGGACGTCCTCGAGGTCGTCCCCGTCAGCTGCCGCCTCGGCTTCTTCCTCTGCTTGACGCGCTTCTTTCTCTTCCTGTTCTTTCTTCTCTTTGATCTTCTTCAGACGGAACGTCTCCTCGCGTTCCTGTTCCTCAAGTTTCTGCTCGATGTACTCCTGGCCCTCGTAGAGGTCTGGAAGGACCTTGAACTCGAGTGCGTTGACGCGGCGTTTCGTAGTCTCGATCTCGCGAAGCATCTTCTTCATCGCCGTCTCGACCTCTGCGGCGAGGATAATGCTCTCGAGGAGGTCCTCGTAGGCTTCCGCGGCTTCGTCGATCCGAGCCGAGGTCCCCATGATCCCGTAGCCACGCTCATCGAGGCTCTTCGAGACGCGTGAGGATTCGATCTGTGGGACGACGACGCCCATGATGTTCTTCGATTCAGTCGTGATCTCGGGGTGTTCCTGCAGTGCTGCAGCGGCCCCGCGAACGGCGACGTCGCCCTCCATGGCACGCGCCATGTTGATCTTCTTCTGGGCGTCCTGATAGTCGTCTGCGAGGTCGCCACGAACGTCCTGGGCCTTGTCCAGGATGTCCATGAATTCCATGATCAGCCCGTCCCGTTTCTTCTCGAGTGTCCCGTGCCCCCGCTCGGAGAGTTCGATCCGATCCTCGATCTCCATTAGGTTCTTGCGGGTGGGCTTGACGTCCTTGGCCATCTTGAGGGGAGGTTGCGCTCCCAGTCGGATAACTGTTTACAGTTTCAGTCACGTCTGAAGAGGGTCAACGTAGTAGGGACCACTCTCGAGTGACTAGTAGAGAAACTCCGCACCGAGAATCGGGACGCCAACACCCACGGCCAGAAGCCCACCCAGCGTGTATCCCGCGCCACGCAATAGCAGCCGACGTCGGGTTTCGCTTTCCGTCGCATCCGAGAGCAGGAACGTTGAGGCACCCTCGCCGTCAATTGTCACCTCTGCGTCGACCCCAGCTTGCGGCCGGTGTGCAGTCCCGACAGCGTAGCAGTGCCCGCCAACGTCGAGGCGTTTCTCCGTGTAGCGCTTGTTGTTCAGACCGACCCCACCCATTCCGGGGATGTTCAGCGACATATTGAAATTCCACGTGCTATCGTCCGGCACCGGATCGCCAGCCGCGTTCGTCTTGCGTGTTCGCTCTTTCTCGAGCGAGAGCGACGCCCCATCGGGGTCGACGTACGCCGTCCCCGACTCGTCTTCGATCACGAACGGCCGACGCCCCTCACCAGAGTCAATCGTCCGCCAACTCGAGCCCGAATTTTTGTTCGAGCTACGCCGACGCTTCTCGATTTTGTAGTCGTAGGCGACACACTCCTGACCAAAGAGTGGCGACTCCTCGCTCGAGTCGTGGGGTCGAACTGTCCCCTCGATTTCGACGAGTCCATCGGCGGCGACTGCCTGATTGATCGCGACTGGTTCCTGTTCGCCGAGTTCTCGCCAGCGACGAAGCGAAACCGAGCCATAGCCGATGCCGGCAATGCCGAGACCGCCGATCACGAGACCGATCAGTACAGTTACCAGATCCATGCTGGGTAGCTTGTTTCCAGCTATAATTATGTTCTGTCCTGTTTCTAGCTAGAGAAATACTGAACAGCGAGTCTACTCTACTCGAGAAAAATAAAAGAAACGCCGACAGCGGGCAGTTAGTCGGCCTGGGCGGGTTCAGCGGCTGCGCCCTCGCCAACGTCTTCGCGGTAGTGCTCTTCGATGAGCGCTTCGTCGATACGGTTGAGTTCCGTTTTCGGCAGTGCCGACAGCAGATCCCAGCCAATCTCGAGTGTTTCTTTGATGATTCGGTTGGTGTTGTAGCCCTGCTGGACGAACTCGGCCTCGAAGCGGTCTGCGAATTCGAGACCTCTCCGTGGACATCGTAACCCGCCAGTGCTGTTTTCTGGTTGCCATTGTCTGAGAGTCGTCGTATGATAGTCTTGTTGTCGAGTGGGTTTTGGGCCACCTGTGCCCAATCATTCGGTCTTTTTTCTACTCCTCCTGGCGGAGTTCACACTATTATATAGATGAAGTAAAATACTGGCAGCACCAGCATTAATTCGCCATAGGGAAGCATTTATTTTGCCTGAACGTCTGTGATAATTCGAATGTACCCCACCAGAAGGAGCGTCCTCGCACTTAGTGGAATATCTAGTACTGCGTTCCTTGCTGGTTGCAGCGACGTGTTATCGGAAACTAATTTTCTCTCGCTGACAGTCGTGAATTTCACCGACAACTCACACGAGGTCGCAATCGAGGTGCTCTACCGGGACGCATCAACCTACCAGGAATCGGTCGCAATAGCAACATCGTACGAACTCCCGGCGCCGGACGACGACGTCTCGACCAGCGTCGAGGAAGATCAACTCCTCGAGACCGACCGATTCATCGTCAACGTTGAACTCAAGGCAAACCCCGCTGTCAGCGACTCGTATTACTTTTACCCCGCACTCGAGGACGACGACCAGGACGATCACCTCTTCGTCGAAATTCGAACCCAACCTGAGAGCGACGCGTTGTACATTGACTTCGACCAGAGCCACTGACCGATGGCACTGTCGTGGATCGAAGTCGAGGGTCCCGACCTACTCACAATTTGGAGTAGCAGTAAGCGAAGACAGAACGCTCTGTGACCATGTAAAACGCGAGAGAGAAGAACCCGAAAAGACGCCGGATTAGTCGGCCGAAACGGCTTCGGCTTCCTCACCGGCTTCGTCTTCGCGGTAGTGCTCTTCGATGAGGTCTTCGTCGATACGGTTGAGTTCCGTTTTCGGGAGTGCCGACAGCAGGTCCCAGCCAATCTCGAGGGTTTCCTCGATGGTTCGGTTGGTGTTGTAGCCCTGCTGGACGAACTCGGCCTCGAAGCGGTCTGCGAAGTCGAGGAACTTGTTGTCCCGTTCGCTGAGTGCTTCACGACCGACAATGTTCACGAGGTCACGCAGGTCTTTCCCCTCTGCGTAGGCCGCGAACAGCTGGTCGGCCACGTCGCCGTGGTCCTCGCGGGTGAGGCCCTCGCCGATCCCGTCGTCCATCAGCCGCGAGAGGCTTGGTGAGACGTTGATCGGTGGCTCGACACCCTGGCTGTTCAGGTCACGATCCATCATGATCTGGCCTTCCGTAATGTAGCCAGTCAGGTCAGGAATCGGGTGCGTGTCGTCGTCGCCGGGCATCGTCAGGATCGGCACCTGTGTCACCGAGCCCTCGCGCCCTTCGATTCGACCGGCACGCTCGTAGAGCTGTGCCAGGTCAGTGTACATGTATCCGGGGTAGCCACGTCGGCCCGGGACCTCCTCACGTGCGGCACCAATCTCTCGGAGTGCCTCACAGTAGTTGGTCATGTCCGTCAGGATAACCAGCACGTGGTAATCCTTCTCGAAGGCGAGGTACTCTGCGGTCGTCAGGGCCAGTCGCGGCGTGACCTGGCGCTCGACTGCCGGGTCGTCCGCGAGGTTCATGAAGACGACCGAGCGCTCGAGTGCGCCCGTGCGCTCGAAGTCGTCCATGAACTCGTTTGCCTCTTCTGCGGTAATCCCCATCGCACCGAAGACGACTGCGAACTCCGATCCCTCATCGTCGTCGCCGTCTTCTTCTTCAGGCACGGTTGCCTGACGAGCGATCTGCAGTGCGAGTTCGTTGTGTGGCAGACCCGATGCCGAGAAGATCGGCAGCTTCTGGCCACGAACCAGCGTGTTCATGCCGTCGATGGCAGAGACACCGGTCTGGATGAACTCCTCTGGGTACTCACGCGAGTAGGGGTTAATCGCTTCGCCGACGATGTCTTGTCGCTCGTCGGGGACGATTTCTGGGCCGCCGTCGATTGGGTTCCCGGAACCGTCGAGAACGCGACCGAGCAGGTCCTCAGTGACGGGCATCTTCATCGTCTCGCCCAGGAACCGAACGGAGGCGTTGCGGTCGATCCCGCTTGTCCCCTCGAACACCTGAATCGCAACGAGTCCGTCACTCGATTCCAGCACCTGCCCACGCAGGGTATCACCCTGTGGCGTCTCGATTTCGACGATCTCGTCGTATCCGACGGGCTCGTCGACTTCGGCGAACACCAGTGGACCGCTGACTTCCGTAATCGTTTGGTATTCTTTCATCGTTAGTACAGTGCTCGCAGTTGTTCTTGGAGCTGCGCTTCGACCTCGTCGATGAACTCGTCGTACTCCTCGGCCGTTCCCATCCGGTTGAGCCGCGGTGCCGCATCGACACTCTGGATCTCCTCGACCGGGACGCCAGCCTCGAGCGCGTCGAAGGCTTCGTCGTTGAACGTCTTGATCGCGGTCAGCATCCGGTAGGTCTTATCGGGTTCACAGTAGGTGTCGACGTCGTGGAGCGCGTTCTGCTGAAGCCAGGCCTCACGGAGGTAGCGAGCTACCTCGAGCGTGAGCTGCTGGTCTTCCGGCAGGGCGTCCTTGCCGACGAGCTGGACGATCTCTTGGAGTTCGTCCTCCTCGTCGAGCACGTCGACGGCCCACTGTCGCACGTCGGACCAATCGCCCGCGACGTTGCCTTCCCACCACGGGTCAAGCTGGTCCTTGTACAGCGAGTACGATTCGTTCCAGTTAATCGATGGGAAATGTCGACGCTCGGCGAGGTCGGCATCCAACGCCCAGAAGGTCTTGACGATACGCAGCGTGTTCTGGGTGACTGGCTCGGAGAAGTCCCCGCCCGGTGGCGAGACTGCGCCGACGACCGAAATCGATCCTTCGCCGCCATTGATCAGCTGGAACTTGCCGGCGCGCTCGTAGAACTCCGAGAGCGACGCGGCGAGATATGCTGGATAGCCCTCTTCGCCGGGCATCTCCTCGAGTCGGCTCGAGATTTCACGCATGGCCTCTGCCCATCGGGAGGTGGAGTCAGCCATGAGTGCAACGTCGTAGCCCATGTCGCGGTAGTACTCTGCAATCGTGATTCCCGTGTAGATACAGGATTCACGCGCTGCGACGGGCATATTCGACGTGTTCGCGATGAGGCAGGTCCGGGCCATCAGCGGGTTCCCGGTCTGTGGGTCGGGCAGCTCTGGGAAGTCCTCAATGACCTCAGTCATCTCGTTGCCACGCTCACCGCAGCCGATGTAGACGACGATGTCCGCGTCGGACCATTTCGCGAGTTGCTGCTGCGTGACGGTCTTCCCGGAGCCGAACGGACCGGGAATCGCTGCCGTCCCGCCCTTTGCGAGCGGGAAGAGACCATCCTGAACGCGCTGTCCGGTGACGAGCGGCTCAGTTGGGGTCTCCTTGTCACCAGCGGGTCGGGCCTGACGGACCGGCCACTCCTGGTGCATCTGGATCTCTTCGCCGTTGTCGAGTTCCGCGATCGTCTCTTCGACGTTGAAGGCACCACTCTTGACCGACGTGACCTCTCCGCCCTCGTAATCCGGCGGGACCATCACTTTGTGGTCAATGGTGACCGTCTCCTCGACGACACCGACGACGTCGCCGGGTTCGACGACATCGCCTTCAGAGACTTCCGGTTCGAACTCCCACTCCTTCTCGAGGTCGATACCGGGGGCGTCGACCCCACGGTCGAGGAATGCGGTCCCCATCTTGTCCTCGAGGACGTCGAGTGGGCGCTGGACGCCGTCGTAGATGGAGTCCATCATGCCCGGTCCGAGGTCGACACTGAGCGGTTCGCCCGTGTTCTGGACGGGTTCGCCCGGGCCGACGCCGGAGGTCTCTTCGTACACCTGAATCGTGGTCAGGTTCCCTTCGATCTCGATGACCTCGCCCATCAGCCCTTCGTCGCCGACGTAGACGACGTCGTTCATCCGGGCGTCGAGGTCCGTGGCGGTCACAACCGGACCACTCACGCTTTCGATTACACCGTCTTCGTCGACGGTCTCAGGTTGTTCTGCCTGGCTCATAGTTTAGCTGTCTTCCTCGTCTTCGTCCATAAGGTCGATACCGATCGCTCGCTTGATCTGGTCGCGCAGTCCGCCGCCACCAGTACCGCTACCGATAGTGACGACGACCGGCTCGACACTCGTCTCGACGTTCTGGCGAACGCCTCGCGAGAGATACTCGAGGTCTTCGTCGTGCATGACGACGATGCCGACGCCGTCGTCTTCCAAGACCTCGGTGACGGCGTCGTCTAACTCCGCTTCCTTCTCGTCGTCCGGCACGTTCTCGGAGCGGCGAACGCCCGCGAGTCGGAAGCCGGTCGTAAACTCGGGACTGCCAACGACTGCGATTTCCTGACTCATAGGATCACCAGCTCCTCTTCGATCTCGCTTTCGGAGAGTCCGACCTCGCGACCGCGTGCGATGGCGCGGATGTTCTCGACCTCGCGTTCTTTCGCGAGGATGTACGACAGCACGGCCGAGACCGAGACCGGATAAATGCTCGAGAGCGTGTCGGCGTACTGGAGCAACGCAGCGTCTAGTGCGTGCTCGAACTGGATAAGGCTGTCAGCCTCACGCAGCCGACGGAGTGCTCCCGAGAGTCGGTCGCCGTAGCGTTTGTTATCCGCGATGTGATCGACGAGATCGTCGTAATCGGTGACGAGCTGGCTGAGCTCTGACCCGTCGAACAACACGCCGCCCTCAATGTAGTAACTCGCCGGATCGAGGTCGGCACCGCTTCGAGCGAGTCGAAGGGCGTTCCGTGCGTTCCGGAAGTCGATTTCAGCCTGCAGGAACTCGACGTACTTCGCCTGTGGCCCTTCTCGAGGCCGGCCGAGATCGTCGAGCAAGTGCTCGTAAAACTCTCGGTCGAGGGCGTTCTCGAGCGGGACGAGCGTCCCGGTTTCGGCGAACGCCTCGAGTTCGGCCGAGAGTGGGTCGTAGTAGATCGTGTCTGCGAGAACTTCGATTGCATCCTCGATCTCGTCGACCTCGAGCAGTCGATCAATCGTTACGTCATCGAGTTCGCCGGCCATGATCAGGTCCGTCCTGATCTCCTCAGCTGGCGTGTCGGTGTAGATCCCGCGGATGATCGTCTTTAGATTCCAGACGTCGAATTTCCGCAGGTAACGACTGATCAGGTCGTAGATGCGACCCTCGGACCACTCGAGCAGTTCCTGGAAGTTCTTCGCGAGGTTTCGGTTCAACGCGTACTCGATCAGATCGACTCCCGAAAAGCGTGCCCCGAGCTCGTTGATCTCGCGTTCGTACTCCGACTCTTCCATGAACCGGGCGATACCGCTTGGCCCCATCCGGACCAGCTTCCGATAATCTTCGTCACTGAACAGCTTGGCTCGTCGTGACCGAACGCGAGCATTGACGTATTCCGTGTTCGAGGCACCTAGGCTCATTGCTCGAAGAGTCTGTTACTGATCTCCTGAAGGTTGTCTTCCCAGACGTCCTCGAGCACCGAGTCGAACGTGTTGTTGACTCGGACGCGAGACTGGTCACTCTCGACGACGACGCCGCCAAGGCAGTCGTACTCGCCGGCGTACTCGTAGCCGTCGTAGTCGGCAAGGATCGACTCGAGCAGCTCTTGGTCGTCCGCACGACCATAGACGCTGACGTCATCTCCCTCGTCGAACTCGACGCGTGCAGCCTCGAGAAGATCGCGAGTCAGTTCCTCGCGAGTCTCGCCCTCGAGGTCGACGAGTTCTGACTCGACTTGCTCGCGAACGTCACCGAGGACGTCCCGTCGGGCCTCCAGACGCTTTTGTTTCGCCTCCAGTTTGGCACTGGAGAGGCGCTGTTCGCGCAACTGCTCGACCTCGCGCTCGACCTCACGCTCGGCGTCGGCGAGAATCTCCTCGGCATCCTCCTCGGCGGCCGATTCGATCTCGGTAGCGCGAGACTCGGCGTCGTCGCGGATGTCCTCCGCACGCGCGTGGGCCTCTTCTCTGATGTCTTCGACGACTGTGTCCAAACTCATTGGTGAGAGAAAGGGGGTGGTGTCTAGACGAAGACAACGACCAGCGCCAGAATCACAATCGTCTCAGGAAGGACGGTCATGATCAGGCCTGGAACGAACAGATCGTCGTCCTCGGCGATTGCGCCGATTGCGGCTGCACCGATACCGCGCTCTGCATAGCCTGCTGCGATTGCAGCCAGACCGACGGCCAGAGCGGACGCAGCGTCACCCTCGAGGAAGGGTGCTTCGTTCACTTCACCATTGTTCAGTACGCCATTTACCATTTCCGCAAGTGCAAGTTCCATTGTTATTGATCCTCACTGTGGTTTCGATCGGTTCCGAACGGTTCGTAGTTCTTGCCACCGCCTTCATAAAACTTCCCAAAGAACTCGACGTACTCGAGCCTGATACCCTGTAATCCGGCACTTGTGATACCAAGTAGCAAGACTACAATGTGGCCAACGATCAGGACGAGAATACCGGCAACGAAGGCAGCTGGGCCCATGTGGAAGAGGCCTTCGAACATGACCTCTCCGTCAGCCGGTGTGTAGCCAGTCCATGGGGCGATGAAGGGGCGTGAGCCTTCTTCGGTCTGGACGGCACCGAAGGCGAGTAGGTTGACGACGAACGCCATCCCACCCTTGGCGAGCAATACGGCCGTGATCCGTGCATACGAGACGACGTGTGCGAACGGCATCACGAACTCTGCGAGTTCTGCAGGGTCACCGAGACCAAGCAGGATGAGGCCAGCGACGATCATCAACAGCGGAAGCGTAATATCGAGTCCGCCGATGAGAGCGATACCAGCCGGGATAGTGAACACGTCCATCAACGGGAAGCCGCTAAATCCGAGTGCGAACGGCTCGCCGTCGAAGGTCGTGTAGATCCATTCTGGCTTGGTGCCAGCGCCCTGTGCCGAGAACACCCAGATCCAGATACCGTTGAGCATCAGGAGCCACGAGCCACTGTGGGTAATCGCTCCCCAGAGGCCGTGACCGTGCAGGATGTTCTCTGCGAAGTCGATGATCCACCCCATATTCAGATGGAGCACACCGAGCAAGACGGCGATGATCAGCCATGCGTAGACGAAGTCAGATGTCGCTGGCGAGAGACCCTTGTCTCCCATCGGCGCGCCGCCCTCGCCAAAGAGCATGTAGCCGAGTTCGTGGAGGCCGAAGAACTCTCCGAACAGGATGCCGAAGAAGATCGTGAACGCTCCACACCACATCGCAACGCCGCCAAGACTCGAGATTCCAGGGCTTTCGAAGCTCTGGAACATGTAGAATCCGACCAGTACGTACAGCAGTCCGTACCCGACGTCACTGATCATGAAGCCGAAGAACAGTGGGAACGTCAGGAACAGGAAAATCGTCGGATCGAGTTCGGTGTATTTGGGTCGATTGACCGCGTTGACCAGCGCCTCAAAGGACTTTGCACCCTTCGGGTTGTTCTGGATCGTCGGCGGTTCGTCGCCCATGGTGACCGCAGAGCCGCCATCGGTGACGGCCTTTTGCTGCTGGCTATCCTCTTCTGCATCGGGACCCTCGCCTTCGTCGTCGGCTTTTGCCTTCTGGGTCCCCTGTGCGATATCCTCGGTATGGGTCGAGCCGTGTCGGTCGTAGCTCGCCCGCTCGAGTTCTTCGATTTCGACACTCTCGCCGACGGCCTCACGCAGCGCCGAAGCGAGCTTTTCGTACTCCTCGCTCGGGAGCCAGCCTTCGGCGATGAACGCCCGATTCGTCGTTGCAAACTGCAGGGGCGCATCCGTGATCTGGGCCTCGACCGAGAGGTCCTCTTCGACACGAAGCAAGAACGGTCCTGCCTCCTGTTTCAGTCGCTCGAGTTCCCCGTCGATCTCGTCGATTCGGGTCTCGAGGTCGCGCTTTTGATCCTCGAGTTCGCCGACGTAGGCCCGCGGGCCGCGGTCGGTCTCGGGAATCTCGTGGCGCTGGAATTCAACGCCGACGAGTGCGTCGTCGATGATACCCTCGCCAGCGCCTTCGGCAGGCGCAGCGACGATGGCGACGACGTCGCCGCCAGTGAACGTCTCGAACGCACGGACGTTCTCGTCTGCGGCGAGTGCCGTTTCGACGGCGTTCGTCGACCCCTCGCCGACGAGGACATCGACCGACTCATACCCCGAAAGCAAGTCGAGTTCGATCCCCAGTTCCGCAAAGGGGGCGACGCGGTCGATGCGCTCGTCGACCTGACGCAGGTCCTCGCGGACATCGCTGCGCTGATCGTCGAGGTCGTTGATCTGCGTTCGAATGTCCTCAAGTCGCTGTTCCCAGTCGTCTCCGAGCGGACCTGACTGTGGAGTGACGTCGCCTTCTGAGAGACCGAGCGTGCTTTCGAGTGCACGAACGGTCACCAGTTTTTCGGAGACGTCGTCTGCTCCTTCGATCGGGTTGCCGTTGTCGAATCCGTCCCAGGTGCCATCGTAATCGGAGAGATGGACCAAGTTCAGGTCGTGGATCGCCTCGATGACCGTCGGCATAACTGCCTTGGAACCGGTCACCGAGACCTTGCTCATCTGCTCAGGTCTGAGCATGGACGTCCTCCTGGAACAGGTCGACGACGTGGTCTGTCACCTCGTCGATTCGGTCCTGCGCCTGCGACGCAAGGGCCTCCCGTTCGCCTTCGCCCTCTTCGAGGACCGCTTCGCACTCCTGGTCGATTTCATCGCGCGCCTCCTCGAGGCGGCGCTGTTTGCGTTCCTGTGCCTCTTGGTGCGCTTCCGAACGAATCTCCTCGGCTCGTTTCCGGGCCTCGGCTATTCGCTCGTCGCGCTCCTGTTCCGCCGTTGCGACGATTTCATCGGCTTCATCCTCCGCCGACTGTATTCGTTCGAGAACCTCTGGCCTCGGCATACTCTAAGCAACCGAACGTTTGATAGAGCGCGTATATGGTAGTTGCGAAACCCACCCGACTCCCAGACAGGCGTCGACACAGTAGCACGTGATTACCACCGCCATACAACCAACCAGCTCGTGCCAGCGCCGGAACAGCAGACATATCCCGCTCGCATCGAAACACCAACCAATGGGAATCCTCGAGAACAAAGCCCGGGCTCGGCTGTTCTACAAGTACCTCTCGAAGGTTTACGACCAGGTCAATCCCTTCATCTGGAACGAGCAGATGCGCAGCGAAGCGCTCTCGCTGCTCGAGATTGAAGAGGATATGACCGTCTTGGATGTCGGCTGTGGCACCGGCTTCGCAACCGAAGGCCTCCTCGAGCACGTCGACGAAGTGTACGCGCTCGACCAGAGCGAACACCAACTCGAGCAGGCCTACGCGAAATTTGGCAAGCGCGCGCCGCCGGTCCACTTCCACCGCGGCGATGCCGAACGCCTTCCGTTCGCCACGGATACGTTCGATATCGTCTGGTCCTCGGGATCGATCGAGTACTGGCCAAATCCAATCCTCGCACTGCGAGAGTTCCGCCGCGTGCTCAAACCCGGTGGGCAGGTACTGGTCGTCGGCCCGAACTACCCCGACAACGTCATCGCACAACACCTCGCGGACTCAATCATGCTCTTTTACGACGAGTACGAAGCAGACGCGATGTTCAAACGCGCTGGCTTCGACGACGTCAAGCACCTGTTCCAGGGACCATCCTACGAACCTGAGGTCGCAATTACAACAATCGGGCGCGCACCCGAATAGCGCTACTCGAGTCACTTTCTTCAGGTTGCCTCCGTCTCGAGCGTCGCGATTACCGTCTCATCGACAACGAGCCGAACAGTGACTACATCGCCTGACTCGAGTGTCGGACTGTTCGTACTCGCAATCGTCAGTTCGGCGCGCTCGCCCGCGTGCCAGTTCGGATCTGCCTGTTCGTTGAACGGCCCATCCGGAAACCCGTAGTAGCCCTCCTTTCCAGCGGATGGAACTGACGGCTGCGACGAAAGCGGCGTATCGTTGATCGTCACAGTCACCGAAAGCTCCCGCACATCGATCGAATCGCCCGCAGTGTGTTCGATCACCAGTGTGCTAGTGTCTCCATCAGCGCTGAGGTCGAACGCGGCAGTCGTCGGCTCCGAGACGGACCACGTCGAGAACCCGACCGCGACCACGGCAACGAGACAGACCGTAATCGCGAGCAGTGCAATCGTCCCGATAACCGGGCTCACGCCGCGATGGTTTGCAGACCATCTCAGTGAGTGGCGTACTCGAGGTGAACCATCGGTGTCCGTCACACCCCGGTCTGGGTTCGCTTTTGTTTATAAATTACAGCCCTACTACCGAGAAATAGGAGTTTCCATGGGGTTGCAATGCGTTCTGTTCGAACTCAAGCTTGGACACGAACACGAGAGTCACCACCAGAACGTAAACAACTGCTATTCGTCCGAGCCGTTCGAAACAGTGGTATTCGTACTTCTCGTCGACGTTTCGATCGACAGTTCGTACTCATCAGTCGAGGGCACGTACCAGAGCGTTCCATCGTCGGCGTCACCCTCACCGACTTCGACGCCGTTGACCGAGACTGTTGCCGCCTGTGGCTCACCGCTCGAGGACTCACGGACTGTGATTTCGCTTGGGCCGTTAAGCGGTGTCTCGTTGAGCGTCATCTCGAGGCCGCCGGAGGTCCACTCGTACTGCTCGGTGACGGGAAGTTCCGAGAGCGTGAGTTCCTGATACTCGTGGTAGACATCACCCGTTCCGCCATCAAAGAAGACCTCGATGTTGTTGTTATTGATATCGTATTCGACTGAGTATAATTGCGCAAGTGTATACGATTGTGATCCCCTGCTGCCACCGGCATTTTCAGCCGCCCATGGATAGTGCTCGCTTGCGATGTCGAACAACGATTCTCCCTGGAGGTCATCTGAGGAGTCGACATCACGGTTATCAAACCGTTTTGTCTCTATGAGCACGTCGTCTCCATCAATCATCAGCAGACTGTATCCGTTTTCAGCAGTCCGAACCTGGACCTGACTTGGCTCGGAACCGGTCGCACCATCGCTTGCACCATCCATATTCTCTCGAAGTTGAGACTGATGTAGTTCTGGGATGACCGTATTCGCTCGATCCTGTTGATTCGTAATCGTATAGCCAGATACCTGATCGGCTCGTTCTGCTAACTCGTCGTAGCCGTCAATGATCGCCTCTGCTTCGTGGGTATTTCGGAACAATGTCTCGATCAGTTCAGTATTCGAGCGGTCACCGTCTGCGTGTTCGCGAACGGCATCTCGTTCCCGTTGCTCGAGTTCCTCGACGCGCTCTTCGAGCCTATCTTGGGCGTGTTCGATCATGTCCTCTCGAGCATCGTCATCTGCTTGCTCGAATTCGCGGTCAACGAGGAGGTACTGATCCGCATCGGACCGAAGTTGCGTGTCTGTCTGGGCTAACTCCATTCCGATTCCGGAGCGGTACTCGACGTGTTCGTTCCGAATTGGTTCCGGCAACTCGAGACGGTTCGTCGTATTCTCAGCAGTCGTTGGCGATGACGTTGGTTGCTCCTGTGCAGAAAGCGTCGACGTGGAGGGGTTCTGCTGGAGGGCAGTCGCCTGTTGGTTCTCACCCTGCTCGCCATGGAAACCGGTTGAATCGGCCGCAACGAGGGTGAATGCGGGCAGCGAGCAGATGAGAAGCAACGCGAGGAACACGGGGGCCGCGCTGTTCATCGGACCACAGTATGGGCTCCTGATATAAAAGCGGGTCGCACACGTTTTTCGAGCAGATTCACGTCAATTCGGGCGCCAACAGCGTTTGCTCGCGTCTCGAGAGCGTTTATACCCGCCGATAACATTTTATTTTCCGATGGAAAGTGTTTTTTCCCCCGGGAAACCACGCGTTTATACGCATGCGGTTATCCACCGCGATTACACTCGCCCTGACGGCCCTCCTCGCTACCTCCATGATTGGGGCGGTGGCTGCGTCACCGGCGGCGTCGCCAACGGATCCGGCCAGCGCTGGATCGATCTCCACGCCGGCGGCCGACCAGCCAGCATTGACCTCGTATGAGGCTTCACAGCCGGCGGTATCTTCGACAACCGCGACAACACCAGCCGCGACGCAGCCCACAGTTCAGGAGACTGCAACCCCGTTCGAACCCGCTGACCGCGAGCAGGTTATACGCATCAACGTCAGCGACAGTGGCAACGCCGAGTGGACAGTCGAAACTCGATACAACCTGAGCGACGACGACGTCGAGGACTTTACCGAGTGGAGCAACGCCGTTGCCGCCGGTGAACGTGAGGTGAGTTACGACTCTGATGTCCAACTCTTCCGCTCGTTCGCCGCCGATGCCGAGCAAGCAACAGACCGCTCGATGACGATCGAAAGTCCGCATTGGAACGAGCCACAGATAGAGTCACCGGCAGATGACGATACCGACGCAGACGACCACCAAATCGGTGTCATCTCCTACTCCTTTACCTGGACGAACTTCGCCCAGGCCGATACCGACCGAATCCACGTCGGCGATACCTTCCACGAACCCGACGAACCGATGTTCGAGCGACTGCTCGAGGGCCAACACCTTGTTATCGACTATCCCGACACCTACGCCCTCGAAACGCCAACCCAACTCGAGTGGGACGGCCCACACGAGTTCGATGACGATGAACTCGCAATTGTCTTCGTTCGTGGTCCCGGTGGTGGGCTGGGTCAGACGATCCTTGCGATTGCCTTCTCAGGGTGGGGAATTGGGGCGGGACTGCTTGCACTAGCCGCCGTCGCAGTGGGCTACGTCGTTATGACGCGGCGCGATGAGGACCTAGCCAACGGCGACACGGCGCCAGTCTCACAGTTCATGGGCCCGGTCGTTGCAGCACTCCCTTCGACACTGAGGCGGCGACTTGGGACTGGTAGCGCTACCGACGAGACTGAGCCGCCTCGAGACGTACACCGACCGCCAGACGAGCCTGCACCGGCACCGACAGGTGAGAGCGACGACGGAACACAAATCGCCTTTGAGGAAGAGGAGGAAATCGATCCTGAACTCCTGAGCGACGAAGAGCGTGTTCATCGGATGCTCAAACGCAATGGTGGACGCATGAAACAGGCGACAATCGTCAACGAAACCGGCTGGTCGAACGCCAAAGTCTCACAACTGCTCTCCCAGATGGACGACGACGGTAAAATCGAGAAGCTCCGTATCGGGCGCGAAAACCTCATCACGCTTCCC
The DNA here is from genome assembly GCF_011043775.1 of Natronolimnobius sp. AArcel1. Classification (NCBI taxonomy): domain Archaea; kingdom Methanobacteriati; phylum Methanobacteriota; class Halobacteria; order Halobacteriales; family Natrialbaceae; genus Natronolimnobius; species Natronolimnobius sp. AArcel1. Next base: position 449,893 of record NZ_JAAKXY010000004.1, read on the forward strand.
GAAGTTGATCCGACGGAAGTCGAGTAGTTGCTTCTTGCGACCGGTTTCCTATTGCGGTCGCTCTGCTCATCTTTGTCTAAAACTTCGATCAAAAAGTGCCGCTCACTCACGTCGTTCGTTCGCGGTACTCACGCCAGCGGCGTCCGCTCGACAACCTGTCCGTCGTAACTCGGATACTGTTCAACAATTTCGCCATCCTCGAGATCACCCTCCTCGATCATCTCTTCTAAGAGCCACCAGGCGATTTCGACGTGATTCGTTTTGACGGTGTAGAATTCCTCGGGGACGCCAAGCGCTTCGAAGCGCTCGGGGTCGGCGCGGGTCTTGCCGTAGACGAGCGTGCCGTCGTCGGTCACGTCATCGAATTCGCGGCGGATGTTGCGCGCCATGCGCTTGAGGCGACGGCGGTGCTGGGCGGCGTCTTTGAACACGGAGGTACAGAAGTAGACGCGTTCGTGATCCCCCATGACCTCGAGAATCTCCTCGCGGGAGCCCTCGACGGCGCTCATGTGGTTTTCCTTGAGTTCGTAGCCCTGCTCTTGCATCCGTCGGTAGTTCCCGTCGGACATCTCGAACTCGTTGATGTTACAGAAGTCGGCTGCGCCCTCATCTAAGAACTCGAGGAATTCCTCTTCGGCGCGGATACCCGGAATTTCGAACGCGGGCGTGAGGCCCTCCTCGCGAGCGATGTACAGAATCTCCTCCCACTCGGTGCCGTGGAGGTCGCCCCACTGCTCGTAGGGCGGGTGGAACCGAATCTCGTCGAGGCCGGCCTCGGCAAGTTTCCGCATGTTCTCGCGCCCGCCCGGAATCCCCGTATAGAGGTGGGTGTGGTGGTCCTCGCCGAACTCGTCTTTCAGAAGCTCGAGGTAGTGACAGGTTCGCTCGAGGGCCTCCTGGGGTTCGCCGCCGGTGATTGAGGTGCCCAGTGCGTCCATCCGGTGGGCCTCCTCGAGGACGTCCTCGTCGTCTTCGACGAGTCGTTCGTTCGCGTAGACGTCGGTGACGTTCTTGCGGTTCTCGCCAAGCGGGCAGTAAAAGCAGTCGCGCTGGTCACAGTAGCCGTATACGAACATGACCATCTTGCCGCCTTTCGCGCACTGCTCGCAGCCCTCGGAAATCATCTACTCGTATCGAACGGTTCCAGCGGAATAAGCGAACCGGGTTCGAAACGGTGTGTGAGTGGGTGTCCTGCGGCGTGTCGTGTGTGCATCTGTTCGTCATACCCACCGCACGTTGCTGTCGTTGCGCTCGTGATGATAACAAAACATATACTGACTCATTACAATTCGTATTGGTAACGGTACTTGGAATGGAGAAACGACTGAAACGACGACACCTCCTCGTCGGACTCGGTGCAAGCAGCCTCGTAGCAACCAGCGGCTGTACCGACCGCCTCGAGTTGGGTAACGACGATGATGAACTTCGCTGTCGAGGGGAGTATCGGTATCTCAGGCCAGAACTCGAGGACAGAGCGATCGTCTACGACGAACAAATGCCCGGCGTATCGCTCGAGGTCCCCGCGGAAGTAGAGGAGCTAACAGAATTCACTGTTACCCTCACGAACTCCAGTGACCGAGAGTTCGAGATTTACGACGATGATCGGCTCGCCGTTCAGGCGCTCGGCGACGATGGAGCGTGGCACACGATTTTCGGCGTCGAGAAGGATTACGAGTGGTCCGAGCAGACAACGGCGCTCTCGCCCGGCGACGATCGATCGTGGACGCTCAACGCAGCGATCAACGACAGCGGTCTCGAGCGGTACTCCTTCTGCTCGACCCCGACTCCTGACCAGTATCGACTGCTTTTCTGGGGATTCCCAAATGACCCCTCGGGAGTTTCGCTGGTGGTCGCGCAGGATTTCGAAATCATCGAGCAGCAAGACAACGAGCACTGATAGCGAGCGCCCGTCTCTATAGCACGCACAGGACGAAGCAGCACCTGGCCACGAACCGACTCGTTTCGAGGCGTGTGAATGACATCCCAGAAAACGGAAGTACCACGCCCGCGAACTCGAGGACGATGCTGTTGGTCCTCTGTGTCGACCTCGATGACGACCTCGGTCGCAAGACCGGCTTTTCGACGCCGGTAATCGGCCGGGAACCCGTCGAAGAGGCCGCTGTTGCCCTCGCGACCGCAGATCCCGAAGACTCCGACGTAAACGTCATCTTCCAGGGGCTGCACGTCTACGACGATCTGGACAGCCGCGACGAGAGCGTCGAAGTTGCGGTCGTGACGGGCAACGAAGACGGCGACGTAGCGGCCAACCGCGAGGTCGGCGACGAAGTGGATACGGTCCTCGCGAGCCTCTCGACTGCCGAGGACGTGACCGCGCTCATCATTACCGACGGTGCTCAGGACGAATCCGTCATCCCCGTTATCCGCTCGCGGGTCCCCATCGACGGCGTCCGCCGCGTGGTCGTCCGCCAGGCCCAGAATCTCGAGTCGATGTACTACACGATCAAGCAGGTGCTGGACGACCCCGAGACGCGGGGTACCGTCCTGATCCCACTCGGAATCCTCCTGCTGATCTACCCCCTCGCGCTCATCGGCAGCGCCCTCGAGATGCCGGGCTTCGTACTTGGAACCACCTCGGCGTTGCTTGGCCTGTACCTCATCTCGAGGGGACTCGGACTCGGCGACCGACTCGATATGGCAGTCGAGAGCGCGCGCCGCTCGCTGTATGCTGGGCGGACAACGCTCCTTGCCTACGTCGTCGCCGCGGCGCTGTTCGTTCTGGGCGGCGTCAGCGGGATGAACGAACTCGAGGGTGTTCAGGACGCGACGACTGGCGAGGTCGGCGCGCCGGTCATGGTCGCCGCGCTCGTCTACGGGTCGATTCAGTGGCTCGCTGCGGCAGGAATCACGACGAGTCTGGGCCAGATCACCGACGAGTACATCGCCGGCAATCTCAAGTGGCGCTACCTGAACGCGCCGTTTTACGTCGTCGCAATCGCCATCGTCCTCCACGCTGTCAGTGCCTTCTTCCTCGATAGAGTGGAAATTGGCTACCTCGCAACGGCGCTGACGGTCGGCACACTACTTGGCATCGTCAGCACGCTCGCCTTTGCCGTCGTCGAATCCCGACTCGAGGATACTGACGGCTCCGACGAGGAGGGTGACACCGACAGTCGTCGACACCCGGATCGAGTCTAGTGCGAGCCTCAATCACATGTTTCGCCAGCCCGCGAGCAGTGTCGGCAGTTGTAGGTAGGACGAGAGAAACCGACGGTTCGCCAGTACAGTTATCGTTCTCGTTCGACGACGAACTCAGCTAACTCGAGTAGGTAGCCCTCTGCTTTGGGATCGGCGACATCGACGCGGTCGAGTGCGTCGAGTGCGCGGTCGGCTTCTGCGCGGGCACGCGCGTTGGCTTCCTCGGGTGTGAGATCCGTGACCTGGACGACCGAGGGGCGCTCTAAAGCGGCGTCGTGACCGGTTGGCTTCCCGAGGTCGTCCGCGTCGGCGACGGCGTCAAGAACGTCGTCGCGAATCTGGAAGGCGATGCCGACGCGTTCGGCGTACTCGCCGAGTGCTTCGACGGTGAACGGATCGGAGTCGGCCGCAATCGCGCCGAGTTCGGCAGCAGCGCGAAAGAGTGCGCCGGTTTTGCGCCGCGCGAGGGTCATGTACTCCTCTTCGTTACTCGGCTGTGCTGAGAGTTCGGTCGCTTCGCCGATGCCGAGTTCGACCATCGCTTCGGCGACGGTGCGAGTCGCCTGTGGGTTCGTCGAAAAGAGGCCAAACGCCTCACCGAGGAGTCCGTCGCTCGTGATGATCGCCGGCCCGTAGCCGAATTCGGCCCAGGCGCTTGCGGTGCCGCGACGCAGTTCGGATCGGTCGATAATATCGTCAATAACGAGCGAGGCGTTGTGGACGAGTTCGATGCCAACCCCGAAATCGACAGCCTCTTCTGCGGTTCCACCGACCGTCTCACAGGCTAACACCGTGACCATCGGTCGGACGCGTTTGCCACCGGAGAGGGCGACGTGCCGAACTTCCTCGTTGAGCGTCTCCGGGTCGACCCCATCGACGACGTCGACGAGACGCTCTTCAATTAGCGCCCGGCGGCGCTCCAGAAGTTCCATTGACGGGCTTTAGGAGCAGGTCAAAAAGTAGGTGACGGTTTTCCGGTGTCTGTGACGCACTCACGCACCAACGCACGCCGTGGTGCGAAAGAGTGCGGTGGCGCTTACTCCTCGTCGTCGAACTGGAACGAATCTGCGAGCGGGTCGCTTCCGTCATCGCTCGCAGCATCCGTGTTCGTCTCGTCTTCGCCGTCGTTGACGTGGTCCTCCCAGCCGTCACCGTGTTCGCCCTCGTCGCTTGCCGACGTCTCGTCGTCCGCACCGCCTTCAGGTGTCGTCGCTAGTGGGTCCGTCGTCGCTTCCGTATCCGAATCAGACTCGTCGCCCTCGGCCACATCGTCCTCACCGAACGAGACGACTTCGTCGTCGTCGAACGAGACGGCGGCCTCCTCAGACGCGATGTCTGACGCCTCGAGCGAGTCGGAAGTGTCTGCATCGGTGTCGAAGTGATCGAGCGTTGCAGAGAGTTGCGTTGCCTGTTGGGCAAGGTTCCCGGCACTGCGCGAGACTTCTGTCAGTGCCGTCGTCTGCTCTTCGGCCGCTGCAGCGACGGTCTCGCTTTCGGTGCTTGTCTGCTCGGCAATCGTCGCAACTTCGTCGACCATCGCGACAACTTCCTGTGTCGAGGCCGCCTGCTCGTCGCTCGCACTCGAGATTTCCTGCATCCCGGTGTTCGTTTCGACAGCGTAATCTGCAATCTCGTCAAGTGCGTTCGCCGCACGCTCGACGGAATCAGTGTGCTCGGAGACGTGGTCGCTCGTCTGTTGGACCTCTGCGGCTGCGCGTTCGGTCTGGGACTTAATCTCCTCGAGGCGGTTCTCGATGTCTCGAGCGGCCTCGCGGGTTTCTGCGGAGAGCTCTTTGACCTCGCCTGCAACGGCGGAGAAGCCTTCGTTCGAGCTTTCCGAGCGGGATGCTTCGATGTTTGCGTTCAGCGCCAGCATGTTCGTCTGCTCGGCGATTTCCGTAATGAACTCGAGGAGGTCGTCGATCTGCTCCATCTCCGTCTCGAGTTTCTCGATTTCGGCGACGGCTGCGTCGGATTCGGTTTCGATCTCCTGCATGCCCTCGATGGCATCCTGTGCAGCTTCACGCCCGCGTTCGCCGGTTTCTGCCGTGCGTGCTGCAAGGTCGGCAACCTGGTTTGAAGAGGCTGCGATCTGTTCGATCGTCGTCGACAGCCCGCTCATCTCCTGATTGATCGACTGCAGACTGTCGTTCTGTCGATCAGCACCTTCGGAGATCTCTTGTGTGGATTCAGCAACCTGCGTCGACGCCGACTGGACCTCCTCGCTCGAGGCAGTCACTTCCTCCGAGGCCGTCGCGACTTCCGTTGCGAACGTCTTGATCGTCGCCGTCGTCGTCTCGAGTTCGGCGATCATCTCGTTGAACTCGGTCGCGATATCGGTCATCGCCTCGTTCTCGCTGTCGGCGTTCATCCGCGCGGTGAGATCGCCGTCGGCCGTCGCCTGCATCACCTCGCTGTATTCGTCGGCTTTCATCTCGAGGTGGTCGTTGAGACGTTCGGCTTCCGCACGAGCGGTCTCTGCCTCGTCGCGCGCCTGCGTCGTTTCCTCAATTTGGGTCTTCAGCGAGTCACGCATACTGCCGAACCCGGAGTATAGGCGGCCGATACTGTCGATCCGCTTGGACTCGAGGTCGACCTCGAGATCACCCTCTTCCATCTTGGAGGCCTTTCGGGTCAGGCGATCGATCGAGCGGGACGTGTTCCAACCGAAGACTGCACCGACGAGTCCGATCAGCATGACAGCGCCGATCGTTGCGATCAGGCCGTACTGCTGGACGTCGTCGACGAAGCCGTAGGCGATGTCAGTTGGCGTATGGATGAGTGCGACCCAATCGGAGCTCCCGATAGTCGCGTAGCCAACAACGTACTCCTGTGAGCCAAAGAAGTCTTCATCCATGAACGAACTCCCCGGTCCGGCTTCCATTGCCCCAAGTGAGCCGGTCTCCTCGTCGCGTGCATCGACCAGCGGTGTGTCATCGCCCCCATCAGTATACAGTTCGAACATCGGGTTCGTTGTAGATGCATGTGCATCGTCACCTGGGTCACTGAACGCAATTCGATCGTTTCCGTCAACGACCATTGCATAGCGGTCATCACCCGTCGTCACTGGATACTCATCCAGTGGAACCGTGTAGACGAGTACCTGCCCGGCCGGGATGTTGTGACTGGCAGTGATGTATGCAATCCGCTCTTCGTTCTCGTCAATGTCACCGCTCTCGTAGGCGTTGGTCACGTATGTGTTCGACTCGTTGTCGATTTCATCCACCCACTCGCCCTCGAGTCCTTCGTCGCCCTGTGGATCGACCTTGGTACTGGCGATTACGTGCCCATCCGTCTCGAGGAGATGGAGGTGTTCTTCGCCGACATCACCCTCGCCGCGGTCACCCATCGTTTCCTCAACGTAGTCTTGTGCCGCCGCCTGATCGTCAGCGTCTTGGACGTCGACCGCGCTACTTCGCGCGAACTCTTCGACCGTATATTCGTTGTTCTCGTGGAAATCATTGACCGATTCCGCTTGCTGTAGCGCAAGCGTCTCGTGATCGGTATAGACGTTCGACTGTACACCATCTTGTAGTTGTGCCGTCCCAACGAGTCCGATTGCCCCCACCGAGAGGCCGAGGATCAGCAATACAATCGCGAACTTCATCGCGTAGCTTCGACGGATGAAGTTCGGCACCACCTTACGCAGCAGTCCGTGCATGATCGATAAAGATTATTACCGATCAATAAATGTTGCTGATGGGAAATGTGCGAGCAGTAACTAATTCAGGTTGTAGGTAATATCGTGTATTCGCGGTGTGAAGAGGTATATACCAACGTTTCAACGGCTGCAACGAGGATCGAACGAATACTCACTCGAGTGATTAGTTACTGAAACGCTTCGGTCAGTGCTGGAACGACGTCGAACAGATCGTCGGTGATCGCGTAGTCCGCGATGTCCATGATCGGCGCATTAGGATCAGTGTTAATCGCGACGATCGTATCCGAGCCCTTCATGCCGGCAACGTGTTGAACGGCACCGGAAATGCCGATTGCAATGTAGACGTCGGGCGTAACGACCTTCCCGGACTGGCCGACTTGGCGATTCTTCGGCAGCCAGCCGTTATCAACGATCGGGCGCGACGAAGACACTGTCGCGTCGAGCGCGTCTGCAAGCTCGTGGATAATCTCGAGATTCTCCTCTTCGTCGATTCCGCGGCCAACCGAGACGAGCACCTCGGCGTCGCTGATGTCGACATCGCCGCTGCCGACTTCCTCGAACCCGGTCACCGTCGACCGGATCGCGCCCTCGTCGATCTCAGGCTCGAACGATTCAATCGTCGCGTCGCTGGTTCCCTCGGCTTTGGGCCACTCTGCGCTGCGGATTGTCACGACGGCCGGACCCTCGAGCTCGGTCGTCGTCTCGACTTTCCCGCCGTACATTTCGCGGGTTGCTGTCAGTGTCTGCCCCTCGGTTGTGAGGGCAATCGTATCCGTGATGAGCGGCCGCTCGAGGTTGGCGCCGACGGCGGGCGCGTAGTCGAGGCCGTTGACGCTGTTGGGAATAAGGACGTATTGTGGGTCAAGTGCGTCGGCAAGTTGGGTGACCGTCTGTGTGTAGATGTCGTGGTTGAACTCCTCGCCGTCGGTAACAGTGTGAATCGCATCGACGCCCTCGCGGTTGAGTTTCTCGGCGAAGTCCTCAACGGTGCCGCTGATGACCGCAAGGTGAAGTTCGCCACCGGTTTCGTCGGCGAGTTGGCGGCCGGCGGTCACGAGTTCGTAGCTCACATCGCGCAGGTCGCCGCGGCGGTGTTCGGCGACCGCAAGAATGTCAGTCATTGTGCCACCCCCTTCTCGCGGAGGAGATCAGCAAGTTTCCCGGCCGTCTCCTCGGCGCCACCCTCCCAGATGGTCGCGTCGCTCTCGCTTTCCGGTTCGTACATCTCAGTAAGCGTGATCGCCGATCCGATTGCGCTTTCGTCGACACCGAGGTCGGCTAACTCGAGGACATCGAGTGGCTTGCGCTGGGCCTGGCGAATCCCGCGCAGGCTCGCATACCGTGGTTCGTTGATCCCCGTCTGGATCGTCAACACGGCTGGCAGTTCGATATCTGTCAGTTCCTCCACACCACCCTCGAGTTCGCGTCGGACCGAGGCGACACCGTCCTCGAAGTCGTGCTCGAGGTGGTTAACGACGGCCGCCCACTCGTACCCGACCGTCGCCGCGAGCGAGACGCCTGTCGCGCCGAAGGCGTCGTCACCGGCTTGCACACCGGTCAAGACGAGATCCGGGTCTTCGTCGTCGACGACAGCGCTGAGGAGTTCTGCCTTCGCGTCAACGCCGAGCAGATCGATATCCTCGAGTGCGTCGTCCCAGAGACGGACTGCGCGGTCGGCACCCTTCGCGAGTGCCTGCCGGATGGTCTGTTCGCACTCCTCGGGACCGATCGTCACCGTGACGACCTCGTCAGCGACGCCCGCTTCCTGCAACTGGACTGCCTCCTCGATCGCGTAATCGTCCCACTCGTTCAAGTCCGCACCGAGGTACTGCTCGGCGATGGCAGTCCCTTCGATTTCGAACTCGTCTTCGACGGTCGCGACCTCCGTCACCGGTACGAGAATTTTCATTGGTACTAACACCCACGTCCTTCCCGTAAACGTTTTCGGAACAATTTACAATCCGTTTCAGATTTATTTGGCGCGTGCTGGCAAAACGCGGGGCAGAACCCGTGTAGACAAGACACCGGGACAGAGCCGTTGGGCTCGCTCGAGGCGTCTGTACTCGAGACGGAAACGGTTTAACGTCGCCGCTGATACGACATACTATGGCAGACTGTCCACTCGCCGACGACTGCCCGAGTTTCTCCGAACGGATCTCGGGAATGGGGTGTGCTCACTACGGGGATAAGGGTGGGAAAGAGTGGTGTAACCACTACAACCAGCCGATCGATGATCTGAAAACCCAGCCCGTTAAATCCGGCGAAGAGATCGTTGTCGACGTCGTGGACATGCACGAAAGCGGCGCTGGTGTCGGTCGAACCGAAGACGGCTTTATTGTGATGGTTGACGGCGTCCTTCCAGAGGCCCGCGCCCGCGTCAAAATTGAGCGCGTCCACAGCAACCACGCCCGCGCAGAGTTCCTCGAGAAACTCCCGATGGACGACGACGATGATGGAGTTGACGAGGATGCTGACGACACCGCGACCGCAGAGAGCGACGATGAGACTGATCGATCCTCCTCGACCGACCGGGAACGACTCGGCAGTCGCGATAACTTCTGGGGCTCATAACAGCCCTCGCAGTCGGCCGTTTACACCTGGACAGTCACGGCCACGCCACTCACAACCGACCGCCGCTCGAGGCGACCAATCGGACATCGCACACTCTACCCCACAACAGGGAAGCTTTGACTTTCTCCGGGTCGCTACTGTGTGTATGCACACCTCGACACAGCGACTCGATCCGCGGTGGACAGAGCCATGATGGACGACGTCGAAACCCTCTTGACGGAGATTGGCTTTGACTCGGACTCGAGCGTCCTGACCTACCGACAGGCACAGGTGCTCGCACTGCGCGAACGCGACATTTCACAGGCCGACATCGCCGCCGAACTCGGAACCTCGCGTGCGAACGTCTCCTCGGTCGAAGCGAGTGCGAGAGAAAACCTCGAGAAAGCGCGCGAGACAGTCACGTTCGCGGAAGCGCTTCGCGCCCCAGTTCAGGTTCGCATTCCGTCTGGAACGGACCTCTATGATGTTCCGGATCTGGTGTATGAAGCCTGTGACGAGGCTGGTGTCAAAGTCGATCACACTGCGCCGGACCTGATGAAAGTCGTCAGCGACGCGGCAGGGGCCGCCGTCAACGGCCGAGACGTTTCAACCCCGCTGATCGTCGGCATCACGAGCGACGGGCTGGTCCGCGTGCGCCATCAAGAATAAGCTGAATAGATACCTCTCGCTACGCACCGCGTACAGAACCGTAGTCACTGCAAACGGGGAAGGGGGGGGGGAGTGGCTGAGAGTGGCGTTACGCCATATCCCAACTGACCTGGAGAATGTGCTGGCGGTTTCGGTGGATACGTCTCCTGCGCACAGGGCTATCGGCAAGGAGTTGAATCCCACTGCCGCTGCTCTAGTCACCGTGATTGGTGTGACAGGAAGAGGTATGTCGCGGCGCAATGAGCCGACTCACACCGACCAGCCACGCCGCGAGTTGCCCGTTACTCGTCGATGTATTGGCGTTCCCACTCGCGGCGCTCTTCGATCTGCTGGCGGCCGCTCTCGCTGATTTCGTAGTAGTTCGTTCGCCGGTCAAGTTGCCCTTTCTCGACCAACTCTTTGTTGACGAGCGTGTCGAGGTTTGGGTACAACCGTCCATGATTAATATCGGCGCTGTAGTACGATTCGATCTCGTCTTTGACGTTCTGTCCCGAGGGTTGGTCAGCTCCTGCAATGACATACAGGAGGTCCCGTTGGAACCCAGTCAGATCGTCCATGTTTCACCCATATGATTACACCAGTAGATCGACTATTTGTTATCTATCGCGTATCATGGGCTGCGAGACGGTTTCAGGCGGACTAATAGCGTATTGCGGTGATTGTCATCAGTTGTCGACATCGTACAGACGATGACATACTGACAATTCTCGATAGCCGCGGTGACACTCACACTCTGTGGACTGTCACAACAACCAGTATTCGAGAGCCACTCCCAAGAGAGCCTCTGAACCATCTCGAGAGGTTCGCCACAACCGACTCGAGGGAGACCGAGATAGCACCGTTTACATAGGTGCACTCGAGAGGCGATGGGTATGAGCCAGCAGCACGGACCACAGTCGGCCGCCACGCCGACAATTTCACACATTGCACTGAGTGGCCTCTTTATCGCGGCACTGGTGACTGCCCAGTTGACAGCGGCAAAAGTACTCGCGTTCGAGTTGCCCGCTTCGATTCCGTTGGTTGGGCCGGAACTGATCTTGCCGGGAGCGGCACTCGCGTACGCACTGACGTACTTTGCGAGTGACTGTTACACCGAACTCTACGGCAAACGCGCCGCCCAGATCGTGGTCAACGTCGGCTTCGTGTTGAACTTCGTTGTCCTCGCGCTCGTCTGGTCGACGATTGTGGCCCCTGCCCACGGCTCCGGTGTCGATCCCGATACGTTCGAAACCGCACTCGGCGCGTCGACGAACATCGTCATCGGCAGTTTGCTTGCCTATCTCGTCAGTCAGAACTGGGACGTCTGGGTCTTTCATCGCATCCGTGACGCCACTGGCCCCGAGTACCTCTGGGTGCGAAACATCGCCTCGACGGGGACGAGCCAGGCCATCGACACGGTTATCTTCGTCTCGATTGCCTTCTTCCTCGCTCCAACCGCTCTCGGCGTCGGCGAGGCACTCCCACTCGAGTTGTTACTCGGCCTGATGGTCGGTCAGTACCTGCTGAAACTCGCAATCGCAATCGTGGATACGCCGTTCGTCTACGCCGTCGTCGGCCTCGTCCGCTCGCGTCGGGACGACGAAAGCCTCGAGACGGCCACCTGAGCACCTCGAGGAGAAGGTGGTTTGTGTTCCGAGCCGTATCCGCGGGTATGGACGAACGCATCCGCGAACACGCGGCAGTACTGGTCGATTGGAGCGCTCGCATCGAGTCGGGGGATAACGTCGTACTCTCGGTGGGGCCTGAGGCCCACGAACTCGCCGTCGCCGTCGCCGAAAAACTCGGCGAGCGCGGCGCGAACCTACTGTCGACCTACAGCTCCGGCGAACTCTCGCGTGCATATCTGCAGGCACATGACGGCGAGTTCGACGAGAATCCAGCCCACGAACTCGCACTCTACGAAGAAGCGGACGTCTACCTCTCACTCGGCGGTGGCCGAAATACGAGCGCGACAGCAGACGTCTCCGGGGAGACCCAGACCGCCTATCGCCGTGCTCGCCAGGACATTCGCGAGGCGCGCTACGAGACGCGCTGGGTGTCGACGCTCCATCCGACGCGCTCGCTCGCCCAGCAGGCCAATATGGCCTACGAAGAGTACCAGGATTTTGCCTACGACGCAATCCTGCGCGATTGGGAATCGCTGGCAGAGGAGATGGGCCAGTTGAAGGACCTCCTTGATGCAGGCTCCGAGGTCCGACTCGTCTCCGAGGGAACCGACCTCACCATGGAAATCGAGAACCGAACCGCCGTCAACAGCGCCGCCTCCGTCGAATATGACTCACACAACCTCCCGAGCGGCGAGGTCTTCACCGCACCCACCGCTACCGAGGGCGAGGTCACCTTCGACGTCCCGATGACGCTTCGCGGCGAAGCCGTCCGGAACGTCCGCCTCGAGTTCGCAGACGGCGAGGTCGTCGACTACGACGCCGAACAGGGCGCAGACGTAATCGCCGACATTCTCGAGACTGACGCGGGCGCGAAGCGACTCGGCGAACTCGGCATCGGGATGAATCGCGGCATCGACCGCTACACGGACACCATCTTGTTCGACGAAAAAATGGGTGACACCGTCCATCTGGCGCTCGGGCGAGCCTACGACGCCTGCCTGCCGGAGGGCGAGTCGGGCAACGACTCGGCGACCCACGTCGACATGATCACGGATATGAGCGAGGACTCGCGCCTCGAGATCGACGGCGAGGTCGTCCAGCGAAACGGTCGATTCCGCTGGGAAGACGACTTCGACAGTGAGTAAGGAGGTCTTACTGCAGTGTATGGCAGCCCAAACACCATAATCACGTTCATACTAATGATGGACTCCGTCCACGGATCGAATACCGCCTCGGTCGGTGGCGGCAAGTAACCGACCGGGATGCTTGGCGTCCCACCCGTTTCGACAGTTGTCTGCCCGCCCTGCCGGAGGCGGTACATATCCGGCGTTTTCGCGTGATACTACACCTCGAGAGGCGTTCCTACAGCACGCCAGTCAATAGACCGTGACGCTCTCGAGTCTCGAGGCCGAAACCGACAGTATGTGCCTGCGCGATCAGCTCCGAGCCGGCGCGGCGATCTATAACGAGGGCTTCTATCACGCCGCCCACGACGCCTGGGAGGCACGCTGGCTCGAGTGCGAGGATGGAACGGACGACGAGCAACTGCTCCACGGGCTGATTCAGGCCACTGCCGCGGTGTTTCACGCCCACGAGTGCAACTGGGAGGGTGCCGTCGGGGTGGCCGAGAGCGCCCAGTCGTATCTCGCGGGACTTCCTGATGACTACCGAGGCGTGGACCTGCCACCGATGCGGGCAATGCTCGCGACGTTCGCATCGGATCCCGAAGTGCTCGAGCGGCGAGCACCAGTGCGACTCGCGCTCGAGAGCGACCAGCCCCGCCTTGCCGATCTCAATATCGACCAGACCACGATTGCGGCCCCGATTCTCGCCGCCGAGTGGGGGTACGATCCGGAGCCGGTCGAACAGGCGTGTACGTACGCCCGGACGGATCTCGAGGCAGGCGACGACGACAGCCGATTCATCACACTGGCGTTCGATTTCGTCCGGAAAGCCGACGCTCGAGGGATTATCTACCAACGATTGACGAGTCACGTCGACCGGCGACAGGCGCGTGAAGAAGACGTGCAGGGGCTGTTTTGAGTGTCGTGATAGCATGCAGAGTCGTGATAGAGCGTCTCAAGAAGGTTCTGTGTTGGCGGTACAAACATGAGAGTCACCTCACTGAACGGTTAATAGCAGGCAGCGGTCGCATAGTGTGGCCGGCCGATGTCTTCTTTGACAAGAGAAGAGTTCCTATTCCTTGGATGAAAATTAGGTTTTCAAACATAGGTGTCTACATCATCTAATTTAGTTGCCAAAGTAATTAGTTGCTATAATTCAATCACCTTCCATGAGCGAACCAGATTGGGCAAAAATTCTGTCTTACCTCTATAATAGCCATTCGAAGGTAGAGATTTGGCATAATAATGAAATAGCGCAGTCAGATAAGGTCGTTTCAGAAACAGGGTTAGATCCTCAAACGATAGAGAACAACCTTGATTCAATGGAAGACATTGGAATAGTGGAAATGAATTTCTTTGATATAGATATTTCAACTGATTCTGGGAAAGAGACGACGACAGGAGTGAGTTATTCGTTGACTGAAAAGGGGTTTGATATCGCTCATGAGCGTAAACTAGTCGAACAACAAGACTTGACAAACCGAAGTCTTGTTGCAATCACAGTGCTCTTAGTGGGAGTGACGATGATACAAGCTATTGCTGCCGTTCAGTCTGTTGAAGGGGCTGAACGAACTTTTACAATTATAGCAAGCATCCTAATTCTCATATCAGTTGGTGTCGGCCTCTGGAGATCTGACTTCTTTAAATAGTTCAGCTGTTAGAGTGAGTTATTGGGATTTTCACTATTGGTGCCCACTAAACCCCCAATAGTGGCAGATTCAATAAACGGTCTGTGATATCCAATCAGTTCTCTACAAAAATCAATTGTGTTCGCAGCCTAAGTGATGCAGAAACTAATAGCGCTTAATCGTCGTGGTGCGCCGAATTATCCTGTGGCTCGTAGCCGAGGACGGCTTTCGCGCGCTCGAGTGAGTAGTACTTCCGGTCGTTGTCGGAGATGCCGTAGACGATTTCGTAGCCGTAGTCGGCTTTCACACAGCGATCGAACAGGTGCGCGCAGTCACGATAGGAGAGCCACATTGCCTGCCCGCGTTCGTAGTCGATTGGCGGATGGTCCTTCGTGAGATTGCCGATTCGAACGTTGACGACGTCGATACCGTACTCGTCGTGATAGTAGCGCCCGAGCGATTCACCGGCAGCCTTCGAGACGCCGTAGAGATTGCCCGGCCGGGGCAGTTCCGTCCCATCGAGCAGGTAGTCGTCGTCCTCGCGGTACATCTCGGGCGTCCGTTCGTCAGTTTCGTAGTGACCGACGGCGTGATTTGAGGAGGCAAAAGCAACCTTCTCAACACCGGCATCAACGGCCGCTTCGAAAATCGTCTGCGTGCCATCGATGTTGTTCGTCAGGACGCTGTCCCACGGCGCGGTCTTACGGGGGTCCCCAGCGAGATGGATGACGGCGTCGATCCCCTCCATCGCCTCGCGGACGGCATCGTCGTCAGTAATATCGGCGACGACGAACTCGCCCGGATAGTCTTCCGTCGGCGGATCCCGATCCATCAACCGCCACTCGTACTCCGCAGCGAGGTCGCCAAGGATCGCATCCCCGACGCGCCCCGCAGCCCCAGTCAACAGGACGGACTGTGCCATTCGTTCGGTGTGAGGGAAAGCGCCGATAAGAACCATGCGGTTCCAGACCAGTGCGGTCGTCGGTGTCACAGTCGACTCACTCGAGCAGGCAAAGACGGCGTCCACGTGCCACAGACGACCGGAGGACCGGAACCACCTTCCCGCACGCCCTCGAGCACTCGCATATGGACACTGCGCCGACCGACGCCGAAGCCGCCTGCTTCGAAGCCGGCATCAAATTCGGCACGCTGTATCACCAGTTCGCTGGCACGCCACTCTCGCCCGCGAGCGCCGACAGCATCGAGACCGCAATGGAAGAGGCAATCGAAAATCAGCCCCACTGCACCGACGTCAGCGTCGCGGTTCAACTCGACGTCCTCGAGGCCGAACTCGCCGACTCGAGTGCGACGTACACCGAACTGACTGGGCGCTTTCTCGAGGTCGAAATCATCGTCGAGTACGAAGACTGCGAGGTCGTAACGGAGATGGCGATGGAAGATGGCTACCCGCTGATGCAGGTCGTCTCGGTTCGCGAAGAGCGCGGTTCGGAACGAACGGAGTGAGTGAGAACCGCGACAGGCGAATTACGCGGGATCGGAGATTCCGCGAACCATGCAAGCGGGAGCACTTGAACTTCGCTCACTACCGTTCGCTCGTTCCATCTAAAGATAGCAAATGCTTAACTGGAAAACATATACGTATGAGACGTTCACTCTAATTTAGATGACTACTAGACGGACCCTCCTTACATCCGGTGCAACCGTTATGACTCTCACAGCAGGATGCGTGGATCGGTTTTCTGGATCACCGTCAACAACCAGTCGATCTGGTAGTGCCACTCAAGAACCGATTTTTGTCGATGAGGAAACGGGTTGGCATGGAGATCTGTTCCGTACAGAGTTATTCCTGACACCCGATTCACTTCAGGAAGCACTCAATGAAGATGCACTCCCTGGGACGCTAGATGAAGGGTTTACAGACTTCGATCCCTCTGAATTCTTTGTTAGTATCTTCGCCTCAAAACTCGAGCTACACTCTACAGGTACAACCAAGGGATGGTGTCCCCGTCCGGAAATTAAAGATGAGACGGTCGTATTTTCTCTTCCACTAGCTGAATGGCCTGACGAGTTAGACGACCCCTACGAAGAGCTTGTTACTATCGACCTCTGGCAACGAAATAGAGCCAACCCACCGGAATCTGCGACAGTTCAGGTCAATTTGGTGTCTGAGATTGAAGCGGATCTACGCACCTGTTCGGACTAACTTGATTTGGCAAGGTCTCTCCCAGATACATCTGGATGCGAAGTGGACAACAGCGAAACCCGTGAGGAACCGAACCACGAGTCTGGACTCCTTCAAGAAGGCTTTCGAAATTCACTCGCTATGTTCGCGATATTGGCGCTGACGGACGCGTTTTCACTTTCACTTTCGGGCAACCTTTTAACCGCGGCCCCCGCAAAGGAGATGACATGAGCCAAGCGACCTTCGGCGACGACGAGGAACTGTTCGGGGAAGCAGCCAACGAGATGCGCGAGGACGTCGAATCCTCGCTCGCAGACGGCTGGGACGCCCTTCCCGCTGCCGACGACGTCTGGGAAACCGACGCCGACAACGTGCTGGGCGTGCTCAACGGCCTCAAAACCGCTCTCGACGCGGGCGATGCAGAAGACCACCTGCGCGACGCAAAGAAGTGGTTCACGATGGGCCAGCGCGCCGACGCCTTCGAGGACGCCGACGATCTCGAGGAGGAAATCGGCGACCTCGAGGAAGCCATCAGCTCGATTTCGGACGCCGGCGAGCAGGTCGGCGACCTCACCTCGACGATTCCGGCGCTTCGTGGCACGCTCGAGGATGCTGGCCCGAGCGATGAGGAAGACGAAAGCGAGGCCGAAGCGGACGCTGACGACGAAGACGAAGAGTAACGCCCACAGCGCTCGAGTCCGTTAGCGCTGGTCGGGCCGTGAGCGGTCACGCTCGGCAACCGCCTCGAGCAGTCGCGCCAGTGCGTCACCAGCCAACTCGACCAGTTCCTCCCCGCGTGCTGCGTCGCCGGCCGTCGGGTCGCCGACGACGCCGTTTTCTGCAAATTCGGCCGAATCGTAGGCCAGATTCGCGTGGCTCACCCACTCTCCCCAGCCAGCAGCAGCGCCCTCGCGTGCCGCCTCGAGTTGCTCCTCGCGGACGAGGTCGGGCTCGAGCGCCTGCAGGAGTGAGGTCTCGAGTGGCCCGCCGTGGCCCATCTCGCTCGAGTGGTCACCAACGGCGTCGAACCAGGTGAACGGGACGGCGTAGGCGTCGCCGTCGCGAGTGAGTCGCGCACCGACCTCTCGGAGTGCGTCGACGTTGCCGCCGTGGCCGTTGACCAGCACGACGCGGTCGAAGCCGTGCGTGGCGAGGCTTGCGACGGCTTCGCGGACGTAGTCTCTGAACGTGTCTGCAGACACCCACATCGTCCCCGGAAACTGGCGGTGTTCCTCGGCGATACCGATTGGTATCGCGGGTGCGCGGACCACCTCGCGCTCGAGGCGCTCACAGCCGGCGTCGGCGATTGCCTCGGCAGTAAGCACGTCGGTTCCGAGCGGCGCGTGGGGGCCGTGTTGTTCCGTGCTCCCGACTGGGACGACAGCCAGGTCCGTCTCGCAGTCGCGAACGTCGGTCCACGTCGCAGCAGAGAGGTGCATGCACGGGACCACCAAGCGAACGGACATGAACCCGTCGGTGGCTCGAGAATATGGGGGACAGTGGGACGTATGCGAACGCAGGGTCAACCGGTTTGGGGCTCGTGCGAGTACGGTTCACTATGAGCGACGACAATCGCGAACTCGGCGTCGAACTCGGCGACCTCGGCGACGAACTCGAGAGCCAGGAGTACCCGATCAGTCAGGACGAGCTGCTCGAAGAGTACGGAGACAACGAGATCGGAGCCGGCGAAGAGACGTCGACGCTTAGGGAACTGCTCGAGCCGCTGAACGAAGATGAGTACGAAGACTACGGCGAGGTCGAACAGGCAATCATGAATATGGTCGGCGATTCCGCAATCGGGCGGAAAAACTACAGCGACCGAACGCCGCCCGCGGCGGGTGAAGACCGCCAGGATGAGGGCGCACCGGAACAAGAAGGACAGCGAGAACAGGAGTCCTTTTAGACCGTCACGACCCGGTCAGTCGTCGTCCGCGTCGATATCGAGGTCGACTTCCGTTCGGGCCTGACGGCGCTGGGCGCGCTCGATGAACTCCTGTGGTAGTTCGTCGATTTCGCCGGCCTGGACGCCCCAGAGATGTGAGTAGAGGCCGTCGTTTGCGAGGAGTTGGTCGTGGGAGCCGCGTTCGACGATCTGGCCGTCCTCGAGGACGAGAATCATGTCTGCGTCTTTGATCGTCGAGAGTCGGTGGGCGATGGCGAACGTGGTTCGATTTTCGGTGAGATCGTCGATGGAGCGCTGGATGAGCATCTCAGTCTCGGTGTCAACGTCGCTCGTTGCCTCGTCCAGAATCAGGATATCCGGATCTTTGAGCACGGCACGGGCGATGGCGATGCGCTGGCGCTGGCCACCGGAGAGTTTGACACCGCGTTCACCGACCATCGTATCGTAGCCGTCGGGAAGATTCTGGATGAAGTCGTGGGCCTCAGCCGCCTTCGCGGCCGCAATGATCTCCTCGCGGTCGGCATTGAACGTGCCGTAGGTGATGTTCTCCTCGACGGTGCCGTAGAACAGGAACGAGTCCTGTCCGACGTAGCCCATCGACCGGCGCAAACTCGGTAAGGACACGTCACGCAGGTCCTGCCCGTCGACGCTGATCGCCCCGTCATCGACATCGTAGAGTCGAAGCAGGAGTTTCAGGACGGTCGACTTGCCTGCGCCCGTCGGGCCGACGAGTGCGACCGTCTCCCCGCCATCGACATCGAACGACACGTCGTCGATGATGCGCTCGCTGTCGTCGTAGCCGAACTCCACGTGGTCGTACTCGACGCTTCCGTCGCGAACCTCGAGTGAGTCGGCATCGACTTCGCGTTCGATTCGTCCTTCCTCGTCCATCAGGCCGAAAATCCGCTCGCTCGAGGCCTCTGCGCGCTGGTACATGTTGATGACCTGTCCGAACTGGGCCATCGGCCAGACCAGTTGCTGGGTGTACATGATGAACGCGACGAAGACACCCGTCTCGAGGGTTCCCGTGAACGGACCGGGCGCGGTATCCATGAGCACCCAGTAGCCGCCGACGAGGAAGGTGAGGACGAAGCCGATCCCCGAGATGACCTGCAGGCCGGGGAAGAACTTGATCCGCAGCCAAATTGCGCCCCAGTTCTTGTCGTAGTAGTTCTGTGAGACGTCCTCGACGCGCTCGGACTCGTACTCCTCGGTGTTCGAGGACTTGATCACGTTGATGCCGCCGAGATTGTTCTCGAGTCTCGAGTTGACTTTCCCGACCGACGAGCGGACTGCGGCGTATTTCGGCTGGATTTTCTGGACGAAAAGGTAAGTGAAGATTGCAATTAGGGGCACGGGCGCAAGCGAAACCAGCGCGAGTTGTGGGTTGAGCCAGAACAGCAGGAAGGTGATGCCAACGACCATCACGATCAGGCGCGTCGCGGAGTTCATCCCCTCGTTGAGAAATCGCTCGAGTTGGTTGACGTCGTTCGAGAGGACAGACATCATCTCGCCGGTCTGTTTGTTCGAGAAGAACTCCATATCGAGGCGCTGCATCTTGTCGTAGGTTGCGGTTCGGACATCGTGTTGGACGTCCTGTGAGAAGGAGTTGAATCCCCAGTTGCGAAGCCAGTGAAAGACCGCGCCGAGGACGAATGAACTGGCGACAACGACGACGACGAAGATAAACTGGTCTAGCGACTCAGTCGGAAGCCACGCCTCCGGGAGAACGGTCAGTGGCACCTGCTCGTGAAACTCCTGTGGGCCGAAGACCGAGTCGATTGCGACCGCGAGCAAGAGTGCGGGAAGGAGATCAAGTGCTCGCGCGAAAATACTCGAGAACAATCCAACAACCATCGGGAACCAATAGGGACGACCATACTCGAAGATCAGCCGGCGCATCGGGCTCTCAGCCTGCTCGCGCTGCTCCTCGAACGGATCATCATCTTCCCAATCAATATCACTCCCGCTCATTACGAGCGAATCCGTGACGATTGACAATAAGGGTTTGCTACGAATCGAAATACGCCGGTTCGTCGCTAGTCGTACTCGAGTTCGACCTCATCCCCAACTGACATACCCGTCTCGTTTGCATAGCCACGGGGCACCTCGAGGACGTACTGTCCGTCGCCCGTGTGCTCGAGATCCTCTCCGTCTTCGTCGGGTTCAGGTGCGCGGGCGTGCTCGATGGACGTGATCTCGTGGTCGCTGTCGATGAAGATGATGTCAATGTCGAAGTCCATCTCGCGCATGACGTACGTTCGCTCGTTCTCGCTCGCGTGGACGAACAGCATTCCCTCGCCATCCTCGAGTGAGTCGTGGTCGCTCAACCCAGTGTGGCGCTCGCTGTACGTGTCGGCGACTTCCACGTCAACAACAGCTTTGGATTCGCCATCAGTATCGAGGACGCGGACTTCACCGGAGTCGGCACTCCAGGGTGGTGAGATGAGACCAGTCTGCAGCAGGGCGAATGCGATGAAACCGACCGCCACAGCGACGAGAAGTGCCTTCCAGACGCGCTCGAGGACCATATCCGATCTGCGCAGTGAGAAAGTAAAGGTTATTCGGACGCAGGAATTTGGTTCGAATACGGGCTCGTGGTCTAGCTGGTTATGACGCGGCCTTTACAAGGCCGAGGTCGGTGGTTCGAACCCGCCCGAGCCCATCCATATTCTGCACGAATGTGAGCCAACGGATTCAGCGGATAGAGCGCCTGAAGCGCTTGTTTCACTGATTCGGCAGGTGTTCGTCGTCCAGGTTTTGCGTGGAGCCCATTCATACGGTATACGAGGGTTGCTCTCTTCTCGCCTTCTCTAATGTCCGAAACACGCGGACGCATTAGTCAATCGCTGGTTGAGCTTTGGCTACCGCGCCTGCAAAACGTGTTGATGAAATAGCAAACCATCACAGTCGATGGTACCACGATTCCGTCACTCAACCTCGAACCTAACACTGAAACGGGTGATTCGGTAACTGCATGTGCGTGCTGGCGGCTGGAGATTTGATCAGCTACTAGTAGTGTATTATTCGTGCTTGTGACATATTGCGCATGTGCAGTGACTTGGCTGATGAGGAACCCAATGAATGCTGAGGTCTGGATATATTACCCGATTGAGGGAATGGTTGGCTCCACACTGTTGTAGACTTCGTCTCGACTGCTAACTTCTTTATCTTGGAACGTCAGGACGCCAGCATCGTGCAATGATTCGAGTTTCCGTCCGAGCTTCCAGGTGTCTGTGGTGTCGTCTTGGTATTCGGCTTGCAGATTCTCGGCAATGTCTTCGACACTCAGGTGAAGTTCTGGATCGTTGCGGCGGAGGGCGCTGAGGTAGTATGCGTTTGCGAACTTGGGGAAGTGGTTCAGCATCGCTAGGCCCAACTTCTGACGGAGCAGGTAGTATCCCTCGTCGATGATGTCTCCGATGATGTCCTCTTCCTGAAGACCCTGGATATCTGCGGATTCCATTTTTGGGCCTTGGTACATCTTTCCCTCCTCAATTCGGACGTAACCTAATTCCTCAAAGACATCCAGGTAGTCTCTCGTATTGGATGTGGTCTGGGCGTTTTCCAGTCTCCTAACGGAGTCCGGCGCTTCGTGGCGAATGAAGTCTACAATTTCGATGACCGAGTTCAGCTGGTTTCTAACTGGCGTCAGTTTGTAGACCTTGCTGTAGATGGCCCGGGCCATCGACCAGTCCAACCGTGTCAAGATATCCTTGTGACGCTCTTTGAAGGCGTCGTACAGGTCACTCCGGTCCGGAAGCTTCATCCGGTAGTAGCCGTCCTCCATCGGAGAAGCGTACAAGGTTTTCACGTCTCCAATGTTCACCATTTTCAGGACGTTATCCTGTTTCCGACAGTCTGAAACGTCGCGTGGATACGCTATCCCGACTTTCACATAGTAGCCCTCATCAGACTTTTCGACACCTTGGACGAAGAGTCTCCTACTATAGTGGTATCGAAGGTGGCCTTCGATTCTGTTCTTCACGCTCTCTTCTCCCGTACCTGCTGGGAACGTCAGAGCTTCATCACTGATTCGGGTTTGTTGAATGCTCATTGGTCTGTCTCCATGAACTCAGCCATCTTCTTCTGTTCCTGTCCGTCGATCCAGAGGGTCCAGCGGGCGCGTTCTGCCCTACTCCATAGACGGAGAAACGTGGTTTCGCTGAGAGTCATCTCGACTGGATCCTCGTTCTCGTTGTCGTAGTAATCGGCTAACGGATCCCAGTAAATGACAATGTCGTCTTCGACCTGAATTGGGATCAGGATTGGTATCTCGCTGGCTCCGAACTGCCCAGCCTGCACATCGTACTCATCGATTTTCTCAAAATACTCGGGGTCGAGTTCGACCAGTGGCAAGGAGGCAGTCTCTGTATTCAAAATCTCATTGAGGTCCTCCAGATCAATTTGGGTCGCTGTGTAGGCATCGAACGACGTTTCCTCCAGTTTCCCATTCAGCCTGGCTTCCAGCTGAGAGAAGTTCCCGCCAAAGCGCGATCGGTGACCGCAGAGTGTTTTTAGTTCTTTGCGAGCAACTTCCTCGGGGTCTTCGTCCGCATCTTCTCCGGGATTAATCGGGAAGTCTGGATGGAACTCACGATAATCCGCAAGCATATTCTTCACAGCCAGAAGCAGACAGTCGAGTTCGGACTCAAGACGGGTGAATCTTGAAAAAACCGTCTGTTTGTGCTGTGGGTTTTGACCGTCTTTACTCACGGTAAGACCTCTTCTCGAAGGTGGAGGTCGAATACGTTATATTTTATGGATATTCAATTCAAAAGGGTCGGTGAGAACCGGTGATTTCGCTGGAATGAATAATATCTTTCCCAACGAGGAGTGGGAGCCTGCTCAACCGGCATCGGATACAGAGTTGTGGCGTTATATCGATTTCACGCAGTTCGTATCCATATTGGAGAATGATGCACTCTGGTTTTCTCGTGCTGCTGGCTTCTTTGACTCATACGAGGGTGCCCTCCCACCTGGCAAACTGCGAAAGATAGCTAAAGGAGTGTCTGACCGTGTCTCTGACCCAGAGAACTTCGTTCGGGCTTTTTACGATGCATTGCGGTATTCGACCTATATCAGCTGTTGGCACGAGGCTTCCGAGGAGACTGCTTCGATGTGGCAGGTGTACCAGCAGAAGGGGAAGGAGGTAGCCATCAAAACTACTGCTTCCCAGTTCCTATCTGCACTAGACAGTAACTACGATATCGTGAGCGGCCAAGTGGAGTATATTGATTACTCTAACAGCCCAGATATCACAGTAAACCGCATCTCCCCATTCTTTTTCAAGCGGGAAAGCTTTGAACCTGAATCGGAGTTTCGAGCAGTCATCTCTAATTTCGAACCACCGGATGGCACTCCAGTCAATGAGAACTTCGTGGATAAGGTCGCACGAGAGTCCTCGCCAGGAAAGGCAGTTACTGTAGAGTCTTCAGCATTGATACAAGAAGTGTATGTCTCGCCTGTAGCAGGCGGATGGCTTGAAGCCTTAATAGGCGATGTTCTTGACACATACGGATTAGAAAGCGTCCCCGTTCATCCATCTAGTCTGAATAAGGATCCATTCAAATAACAAATATACCGTGCTACTAACAGTCGATTGCACTGGTCAAAAATCATCACAATCCAATAAACCTTTCAGACTCGGATACAGAGTAACTCGTTGAGTTCGCACCACGACTCAACGAGATGCGCCAATTAACACACGAAAACCCGCTTGAAAATCAGGATAACCATGACTGATTCCACTGGGGGGATCGATGCGTGGATAACGCATACAAGCAATCAGGAACGTATTCAGGCAGTCGTTCGAACCGTTTCGAAGCCTCGATCTTCCTCATTCATAGCAAACGAAGCAAACGTTGAGCAGAGTGTTGCACGCGACCATCTGGAAGAGCTAGCTGAGACGAACGCAGTTTTACTGATTGAGGAAGAAAACAAACGCCTCTATGGGCCAAATATGGACTATACGGCACGTGAAGCGGCCGCTGACCTGGCCTCTGAATTCGATGAGGAAGGCTTGTTAGAACTACGGGAAAAGATGGAGCGAGACATAGAAGGGTGGCGTGCAGAATTCGGCATTCCATCCCCGGAAAACCTTCGTGAGTACGCTCAAGATACAGACGAAGCGTCTGAAGCGATTCATCTTCGAAATGTTGCGAGGAAATGGGAACTCGTTCGGTATCGACTCACAGTTGTTGAGCACGCGGTAGAGCATTTCTCACGAGCTTAATGCAAAAGAGACGAGAATACACATGCCTGAATGTCAAAATTGCGGGAACCACGTGACGGAGCGCTATGTGCGAGTGTTTGCCCCGTCTGGAACAGACAATCCACGTGTTTGCCCGCAGTGCCCGGACAAGATTCGAGATGGTGCTGAAGTTCGTGACGCGAAATCTCAGCGCCGGTGACGTTCCTTTCCCTGCTGTTAGCTGGCGCTTCCCCATAAGTCAGATAACATATATCCGAAGAAGATTCTAACCTACAGGTAGAGATGCGTGAGGAATTGACGTCCGATATCATTGAAGCGATAGCGATATACAATGACGTCTGTAGTTCGGAATTGGGTTTCACATTGTATGATCATGTAGACCCTGACGCTATCAACTCTTTATCCAAACGGAGCAACAGTGTCTGGACGGTTTCATTTCGCGTTCCAACAAACAATGTGACAATCGATTCGCGCGGTAACATTCTGGTTGATGGAGACCAGGTTCTAAATTGGAAAGAAAACAACTCAATCTGTCTAGACACTGGGTAGACCACGGTTGACTCCCTCCCACGGCTGAACAGTAGTTGCTGATTTGATCGGATCAGTGGATCATCGAAAGGCGTCAGTACTCGATTCGTCTTCAATTTCGCTCGATTAGCTGTGTCCCCGTGCCTGGCCGGTGCCTAATCACAAACGAATCGCGTCAGGATCAGCCGTGACCATCACAAAAGAGTCTCCACCCTCAGTATCCTGATCCGTCCGTAGCGTGTTTACGATCGACTCGTGTATATCACGGACTGCGATAATCTGTGACCGAGGAATTATTCCTCGCTGCTCAATACGCGTCCAAAACCCTTTTTTAAGAACTAATACCTCTTCATGACTCGATTCGTGCACCACACCAGATATCTCTAACGCGTCTTCATCCCTTAACAACAACCCGTAGAGCTGGATTGTGGCGAGAGCTTCAATGAGTTCCGAACGGCGAACTGGATGGTGCATTGCAACCCTGTCTATTTCCTCGCCAAAATACCAGGTGACAATATCAATTTGACTGCGTAGATCATCGTTCACCTCGCCAGAATTCTGAATTGGTATACCCGCACTCTCTTCCATACCCTCACGTTAAAACAGACTTCTAAATAGAGGTTTTCTGAGACTAAGCACACCTGGGACTTACTTCGACCACACCAACACGATGAAAACCAAGTATCGTACCGCCACATTTCATCGAGAATCAAGGCGGATACCTCGGGGCCTGACCCTGAGGCAGTTGACATTCAGAAATCCAACTACTTTTGATAGCAGAACCATAATGATTCCTGCAATGACTGAGCCGATACGGATTCTACACCTCGACGCTGATAACGGCTACAGAGAGCAAACCTCGGCGCAGTTAGAACAAGCAGATGTGCCAATCAATGTCATCTCGGCTGCGTCTATCAGCCAAGCACTTGAAACGCTTCAAAACCAGTCCGTACATGCAATACTCAGCTCAGCACCTCTGATAAGAGAAGAGACCAGTCAAAACTCACTCGACCAAGCACTCCAACAGCAACATCGTCAAATTCCTATTTTTCTCTATTCCTCTACGGCCAGCAATCCTAATCAGAATCAGGAACCGCCCAAACTACACACAAACAGCAAGCACCTCACAAAACCGACAACCCCGGAAGAGTATTCGTTACTATCAAAATGGATCAAGAGTGAAACTGGCACGCAGAACGAGATCCTCTCCCCTTTCAACACAGTCGAAGGGTTCGCACTTTTAGATGAGACTCTCAAGTACAAAATCATTAATGAGGATCACGCCAGCACCTACGGATACGATGATACAGACGCCCTGCTGGGAACAGATTGGTTCAAACACTACGAGAAGAGTGCACGCGAGTCACTCTCAGAAAAGATACGAGAACTTCAACCAGGAGAAAGTTGGTCAAACGAATTCACCCGGGATCCTCTACCTGAATCCGTCGCCCCACACCGAGTAACAGTAACCCGGCTACAAAACGGCGAGTACGGATGTTTCGTGAAGAACTTGCAAGAGAAAAGACTGCTTGAACAAGAGCTAGAACGGAAGGAAATAATAACCGAAAACATTCCAGATATATGTCTCATAGTTAACAATGAAGGGATAGTCACGTACCAAAACCGTCTATCTGAAAACACATGGGATTACCCACTTCAAGATTTGCGAGGTGAATCTCCCCTCGAATATGTACACCCAGATGATCAAGACGCACTGTTGGCTGACTATCAGCACCTACTTTCCAATCCAGGCACTTCTCTCACCTCTGAATACCGGTTTCAAACATCGACCGGGAAATGGCGATGGTTCGAGAACCACGCTATAAATAAATGCGACAACCCCAGAATCGAAGGAATACTAGTAACTGCTCGGGATATTTCCAAACGGAAGCAACAGGAACAACAGTTGCGTAAAAGCAATGAACGACAACGCCTACTTTTCGAAAAGGCACCTGACAGTATCATCATTCACGATCGAGAAGGTAATATTCTGGAAGTGAATTCAAAAGCAGTTGAGCTAACGGGGTATTCTCGCCAGGAGCTGCTTTCGATGAAGATACAAGATATCGAGGTAGGGTTTACCGAGACACAACTAAAGCAGAACTGGGGTAGAATGTTGGCTGGCAATATCTTCCAAGCCGAAGGGAAAATCAAACGAGCCAATGATACAACCTGCCCGATTGAAGTCTGGATCAACAAAATCGATATTGATGGGAAAGCCCGTTATCTTGCCCACTCAAGAGATATTACAGAACGACGAGAACGAGAAAAAGAACTTGAAAGTGCGAAAAGTCGGCTGTCACTAGCTGTCGATGCCGCGAACGCAGGTGTCTGGGAATGGAATCTCGAAACAGACGAAATTCTCTGGGATGAGAGCACAGAACGACTATTCGGCATCAAGGACGGATCATTCAGTGGAGAGTACGATGAACTATTAGAGTATATACACCCGGAAGATAAGTCAAATTTTGATAGGAAGGTTCAGAGAATAGTTAACGATGGTGGAGAATTCACCATAGGTTTCAGAGTCAACAATGAAGCAAATGAACAGTTATGGTTAACTGCACGTGGCCGTGTCCTCGCAAGTCCCGACAGCGAATACAAACGTATGATCGGTGTTGTAATCGACAATACTGAGCAGAGAAAACAACAGGACCGGTTCGAAGCACTCGTAGAACAGTCTACAGATATCATCTCTATACTTGATGAGAACGGGACATTTCAATACCAGAGTCCATCTATCAATGAAATCCTCGGCCATGACCCTGACAGCCTAATAGGTGAAGACGCCTTCGACTACATCCATCCAGACCACCGGGAACGCATATGGGACGAATTTAAAACAGCAATCCCGGATCCAGACTCCAACCCGAAGGTGGTCTACAAGTTCAAAGCTGCGGATGGCTCATGGCGCTGGCTCGAATCCAGAGGCAATAATCAACTTAATAACCCAGCCGTTGGAGGTTTTGTGATAAACACACGCGATATAACACGACAAAAAGAATACGAGAAAGAGCTTGAAGTACAACGTGACAATCTGGAGGTTCTTAACGAAGTAGTTAGACACGACATTCGGAACAAATTAGTTCCAATCTCAGGATATACAGATATCTTAGCCGATCGTGTAGATGACGCTCATGAATCGTATCTTGAATTGATGCAAGCCAGCGTACAGGATGCGATCGAAACGACAGAGATGGCTGCGAAAGTCACCAAAATAACGCTGCAAGATGAGAACGATCTATTCCCCATTCAAATTCGAGATATTCTTGAGGACGAAGTCGCGGCTGCCGAACAAACCCATGAGGAAGCCGAGATAACTATTGAACGACCGCTTACCAGTGCGAAGGTCCTGGGTGATCAAATGCTTCCCTCGATCTTCACAAACTTACTCGATAATGCAGTCACACATAATGATGCAGAAACACCAAGAATAACGGTCTCTACAAGTGAAACAGAAAGCAAGGTCTCGATTCGCGTTGCGGATAACGGACCAGGGATCACTGACGAGAAACTTGAAAGCGTGTTCGAGAAGGGTGTCAAGGGCGTTGATAGCGACGGTACCGGTCTCGGTTTGTTCCTTGTCGATACTCTGGTAGAGCGTTATCAGGGTGGTATTTGGATCGAGAATACAGAAGTTGACGGGACTGTGTTTGTCGTCCAACTTCCGAAAGCTGACTGAGGTACTATACAATTTTCCAAATGTTGTCACGCCTTTGGGACAAGTGGATCTAGAGATTGTTGCTCAGACTTTGAGAGACCGAGTCGCTTCAGTCCGTCCAAACAGCACTGATACCCCTCCATTTCCTTTGCAACTTCACCATACGCATTGACGAGTGCAGCTTGCTTCGAGCGAATCGATAAGAATTCACGGGACTCAGAAGACAACTCAGAACGGTTAAGAAGCAGCTCCAATCGGCTTTTGATTTCTGACTCAGAAACTGGTTTTTGCGCGTAGTCATCCACCTCTAATTCGCAAATGTCGTTATCAGGTTCCAAACTTGAGACTGCCAGGATAAGGGCGTCTTCATCGAGTTTTTTAATCTCAGACGCAACTTCGTCACCTGAGATGCCTGTTAAATGCCGATCGAGGATAACAACGTCGATTGTTTGGTCGTATTTTGCGATCGCTTCTTCGCCTGTTCTTACGAACTCGACGGCGTACGAGTCGGACAAATACTCAGATAATATGTCGGCTACCATGCGTTCGTCCTCGACGATCATTATCGAGACCTGAGTCTGTTCGTGACGTTCATGCCACCCATTAAGCATATGCAAGGCTGGTAAGAGTCCTCGTCCTTTTTCCGTTAACTCATAGATTGTGATACCACTGCCCTCTACCTTCTCAGTCGTTTTGAGCACGCCCATTTCGCATAGGTCACTGAGTCCATCAGACAGCATTTTTGAGGAAATCCCATCAAGGACGGCTTCGATCTCGGAGTATCCTGCGCCGTCCAACTCGTCAACTACATAGATAATAATCGGGTGCCATTTGTAGGAGAGTATCTTCGTTGATTGCTTGACTTGCTCGACCTGGGCTGTCAGGTTGTCTTCCGTTTCGTGGTGAGCCTGAGTCATGTGGGTTTATAGTATTGTCATTACTAAGTAGGTGAGCTTTTCTGGGTGAAAGTCAGGGCTTTCTTGAGTGTCACCTGGCCATTTGTTCAGATATGTTAAACGGGGGAGGGCTTACCATAGCGTACGTTACAACTTCACTTAGTGTTAGATCGTTCACTTATGATTGGGGTTCAAACCGAGACATAGCGAACCCGCCTGCCTCGAACACGAATCAAAATCGCATTCCAAAGCCAGTCACAAACTCAACAGGACAGAGCACTACGCGATTCAATCCACCACGAGCAACCCACCATCAAGGCCCCATCAGGAACAATGGCGCAACCGAACCCAGAACCAGAGGGAAGAACACGAGTACTGATTGCACACCAGGATCTTGTTCAAGCAAAGAAACTCGCAGGTCAACTACCTCGCAATTATGCCGTAACCGCGACAGACACGCCTGGAACAATATTTTCTGAAACAGCAAAACATGTTGACGTACTGCTAATCAATTCAGATTTCTTCAACACTCTACCAAACGACATCGTGTGGGGCATAGCGTGTGGAACCACTGATTGCAAGGTGATCCTGCTAGGAGAGTCAACGCCCGTGACCGATGCGATCAGAAACGGCTTCGATGACTGCTTATAAAGCACAAGGAGAATACCTGCGGCTTCAGCCGCAGGATGAATCCGACAACTCGGAGTCAATCTACGCTGCGATAGCCACACTGAGATTTGACAATCCGTATCTTAAAGTGACAGGCAATCCTACGTATAGGTAGGAATCAGGTTGGGAACGGAGCGATTCCGGCCAGTCCTACGATGGCGGCCTGTCCGCCCCAAGCAATGAGACAGTAATCGGAACCAGTCAGGTGAACGGTCGGTTCCTATAATGAACCGATGCTGTGCCCGACTGCTGTACGCGCCACGGAAAGTAACTCCGAGTCCGTCGAAGTCTGCCGGACTCCCTGAGGCAAAAACAACTCTGGGAGTCCGAACACGATGGAGGATAGGAGTACCGGGGGCTTGGCACTCCCAGCAGTCCCACCCGCCACAGACCACGAGCATCTCCACAGATTCGTACTGTTTGGATGCTCGGTGGGGCTGTTAAACCTGAAATCTCCAACGCTCAGGATTCCTCCGCGTTCACGCGGAGGAGGATGTCAACAAGGCCAATCACGCCTGGGAAAATCGAAGAAACCGTTGAGCAAGTCTGTACTCGGCAGGTGTACGAGTCGGTAATTGATGATCTTTGGCGGGTACTCCACACGAAAGCACTTCTCCGAAAGGAACTCAACGATGAGGAAATAGAGAAATCTGATTCGTACCGCGTATTACAGCAACACCAGTCTTCTCTCGAATCCCTTGCAGACGAACTTGAGAAGGATCTTGAAAAGAAAGACTTCACCGCATTGTTCCGCGACGCAAGCTCTGGTTCTCGACTCGTACGACCCTCAGTTAACTAACTATGGATTCAACATTTACAGACAAGCTTCGTCGAATTAACCAACATTCCCCAGGGGAATCGGGATTACAGGTTTCGAGGACGGATCGCGCCATCGTCCAGGCACTTCTCAGGAACGAATACCCACTGTGGATGGTTGTCCTGGCATTTTGGGTCGTGGGTGATCTTTTGACGACAACGATCGGGCTTCAGATTCCAGGAGTCATTGAGGTCGGTCCTGTTGGACGTATTGTGGTAGCTGAATTTGGTGTATTAGGAATGATCTTATTCAAGATTGGGTTCACTAGCCTGGTTTTTGCAATTGCAGAACGCATCCCTGAGCCGCATCACGTTGGCGTTCCCATAGGACTGGCGCTTGTTGGTATTGTGGCAACTGCGTGGAATACAGTGGTCATTGCATCTGCATTCTAGTGGCCGAATGATGTTGGTGTTGGTGTTTGTATTTGACAGTCATTTGTGTTCCAATCGCATGGAGTGGGCTACTTTCGTGAAGGTGAGTCCTGGCTTACTTTGAAGTGACACTCAACTTATAAGTCGTGATTCCAACTATGTTAGTAATGGGAGAATCAGGGGAAACCGCGCCTACTAAGGAATCCACTCAGAACACCAGACTTGCAAACAAAGCAACAGCACCACTCCTCTCTCGGAGATCCACGCTGAAACGAGCTGGTGTATTCACAGCTACCCTCGGATTAGGAGCAGGCGGGTACTTCGCCTTCTTCGCTGATCAAGCAGCCGCAGCAGAAATCAACGAATTCGAACTCGACGACGTCGAGCTTGACACGGCAGACGGTCAAGTAGACGAAGTCACCGTTGAAATCACAGAGTACGAAATCGATTATTCGAATTTCAGCAGCGACGACGGTGAATTCGATGTCACGCTCTGGGGAGAATTTGATGAAGATGGAGAAGTTGAACTGGATAATGAGACTGTAGAGGTGGATGAGACACCGCACGGAGAGGTAAGTCCTGAAGCGATTGTGGGTGAGACGTACGATCTTACTGACGATGATGATTTAGAAGCAGAGGACCCGGTTGTAGAGGCTTCAGAACTGGATGTTGACGAAGGTGAGGAAGAGACGTACGAGTTCACTATCCGGACCGAGGTAGAGTATACTGGAGGAGATGAAGACATCTCAGTTAGCGATGAAACGGCTGAGTTCTCGCTCACAGTGGATAACTTCGATGGGGAAGTTGATGTGACAATTGACGGCGAAACTGGTGCGGAGCCTGTCCACGGTCCTGAAAACGGAGACTAACTTGGGACCCTGATTAGTAGATCATATGCGTTATTCACGTCGAGCGTATTTAGGTGGGTTTGGAGCCGTTATGACTGGCGGTATAGTTGCAACCACGATTGGCTCTGACAGTGTAGTCGCTAGTGAAATCAGCACTGAAAGCGGTGATTTAGACGATGTGTATATTCGAGATGCAGAAGGTGAATTGGACTCTCTCACCGTTACCTTCGATCAATTTGATGTGGTGTGTGAAAACCTGACACCGCGAGAAGGCGATCTGGAATTAACCATTAACGCAGAAGCAGGTGGCACAAGTGCAGAACTTTACGAAACGAATCTTGAGCTCACTCAACCACATGAAGAATTTTCCTTTGACGAGGTTTTCGAGGAGGAAGAGGATGCAGAACTACACATAACTGATTTTATAAGCCCGGACACGTTCGATGCTGCTGATGATGGTGACGTGACTGAAACAGAAGTCACAATCTCTATTGAAATTAAACAGGGTCAGGGGGAGGAGGGCAATAATGTTACAGTATTCTACAAAGATGAATTTACCTTTTCAGTGTTTGTTGCAAATGTAGATGAAGAGACTTTTGAAGATCCATCTGATGAGCCTTACGAAGTTGACGTTGAAGACTACTCAGAAGTAACCGCTACAATTGAAGGTGCAGCAGGAGGTCGAGGTGCAGGATCTGGCATTCTTGGAACGGGTTTACTCGAATCCTCTGGTGGGGATGGGGGGAATGGTGGTTATATCAGGGCAAGAGCAAACATTAGTCAGATTGACAAACTGAATGTGTGGGTTGGTGAAGGTGGGAAAGCACCTACGGGTGAAGACGATCCTGGCGATCAAACTGATGGACTATATTCTGGCGGAGCTGGTGGAGACAGTAGGTTTGCTGGAGGCTCTGGAGGCGGGTGTAGCGCGGTGACAACAACTGAAATTGAAGACTCAGAAGAAGATGAAAATGTATTATTACAAGAGAGCATAGCTATTGCTGATGGTGGTGGGGGCGGAAGTGCAGCGACTGGATTACTTGATTTAGGTCGTTCATCTGGGGGTGGAGGAGGAGGGCGAAATGGTCAGGGAGGAGATGGTGCATCCGGTTCCAGTAATGACGGAGACCCTGGGGATGGGCCAGTAGGAGGTGAAGAAATTGGTGGTGCAGGTGGGGATGCACCGACAAGTCTGGTTAGTAGTGGTGATAGCGGATCCGACGGCGGTCAGACACTTGGACAGTTCTCTCCAACAAAAGTTGGTGAATTAGAGATCGAGGAGCTAGACAGTGAATCGGGCGCAGGAA
Organism: Natronolimnobius sp. AArcel1; assembly: GCF_011043775.1. Classification (NCBI taxonomy): domain Archaea; kingdom Methanobacteriati; phylum Methanobacteriota; class Halobacteria; order Halobacteriales; family Natrialbaceae; genus Natronolimnobius; species Natronolimnobius sp. AArcel1. Next base: position 483,645 of record NZ_JAAKXY010000004.1, read on the forward strand.
TGGATACAGATGATGTTGAAGATGGTGGGGATGGAAAGAACGCTAAAGTTAGCCTTCAGCTAGTTGGCAAACCATTTGAACCATTAACAGACTGATAGAAGGTCCCAATAGTTTCTATCGGCGTGTAATGTCGGTGCACAACCTTCAGAGATGAGTACAAGACGAATGAAAGTGCTTTGCTCCGGCAGTGCAGGAGTAAACACAGACGCACCCGAGTAGTGTGGCGCGGGACACTTCACTGGGGATTATTGGTTGGTGTTCCTCCTGCTGTTCCTTCAATTATTATTTCGGCCGAAGGAGTTGGATCATCATCGCCATCCTCGCCATTGTCGTCATCATCTCCATTTCCGTTCGAACTTGATTCTGATTTAGAGCTTAGTAAAAAATTGCTCAGACTTTGAGCATACGAGAGGTCATATTGTTCTGATTCAACTCTGATCTCGATTTCCAGAAGTGTAACCGTCACATCGTCATCAGATGGTTCGAATTCCCCGAAATCAGACGACACCTCTGAATGATTAGCAAGATCTAATTCCTCACCAGCAAATGTTCCCGATAGACTCTCATTTGACTCTTCGCTGGATTCGATCGAAGTTGAACCGATCAACTCCTTCTCATCAGCAAACTCCGGACGAGCAAATACCGAAATAGTGAACGTATCCGGATCATCATCACTCACATCATCGAAACCTTCGTACTCAATTTCGAATTCGGTTTCCTCCCCATCAAAATACATCGCAGACAAACCAGTATGATCCGTCTCCGCCACAAACCCGTCCCAGAACGTGTCAAAACCAGCTGAGAGACGCTGACCGCGAGTTGCCGTCACTAAAGACGCGTACGTTGCAGTCGAAGTCAAATCAAACGACTGTGACTCCACGGTAATCTCAAACTCGACCGCAGTGGTTTGCTGATCTTCTCCCTCCTCAGGAGCAAACTCAGCGTAATCGTCTGACACTCCGCTGTGAGCAGCTAAATCGATCGTATTCGAGTCGAACACATCAGCGTCTAAGTCATAGAACAGGGAATCAGACGGTGTGTCTTCAACTCCAAATGAACCAGACACGAGCGTCTCCGCTTCAGAAGCAAAGTCTGGTTTCACCGCGATAGACACATTAAATTCATCGACATCATCAACTTCCCCGGAATCAAACCCGGTGTAAAGCACCTGCAAACTCATATCACTCCCACTGATAGTCACTCCCTCCGATTCGGTATCGATTGATCTGACAGTAAACGATGTAGGTAGATCTGTTACAGCATACATCGTCGGACTATCATTGGCTCCCACCCTTTGATCTGGTTCATCACCATTTCCAGAGAACAAAATATATCCAAGACCTAGCCCACTGACCGCACCGACGCCTCCTGTTGCTACTAGGATGCTTCGACGTGATGTGGCCACATCTTTGAGGTCATCAATCGAGTCAAGATCATCAATCATTCTGATACGTGATAGGGTTCGTTCGAGTTTAAAGCTTTGCAGGTAGAGCCGTTGTGAAGCATGAAATCCGCATTTCCGGTTAGTTTTGAGTGAGTCACAACTACTGCCCAGATAAGTTGGGAAAAAACAATAAATTGACTCGGGTTCAACCCGAGGCGATACGCTCAAAGAATGTTCGGCTTAACTACTGGGTAGTTCACCTTCACTTCGAATAAACTCGTCAATCAACTCTTGTTCGATATCTTCGACGAACGTCTCACCATCATCAGCCAGTGTTTCCTCACCGTGTTCAATAACCACATCACCATCACCATCACCTTCAACAATCTCACCAATCACTGTATCCTCACTATCAAGACCAGCATCATCTACCACGTACGAATCACGCAATACTGGGCCAGACTCTGCTATACTATTGTCTATTCCTAGTTGTCCGACAAGCCCGCCGGTCTGAGAATCGCCTTCTACGTCACCAGTCGCGTAAGACTCTACAACCTCTCCACTATCACTATTCAACCCGACAAATCCACCAACCATTTCGTCACCAGGCACATCACCAGACTGACCAGGCATTCTGGACTGCATCGGACCGATCCATTTTCTGTTTTCGCTTTGTTCGCGGATCGTAGTGCTTTTTGAGTACCGGGATCGAAACGTCAAACCGTTCACTTGCGCGAGAAGGGTATAATCCATTACTGAGATGATTCACGATCGCTCCCCGACGAATCGCGTGCGGGCAATATGAGTACGGACAAACGTTCAAATCCGGATCACACCCCCCATCACAAGTGATTGGTTTATTTCTTCTTACGGAATCATAATTTATTTCTGATTCATCAGGTGCCCAGCGGCAACTTGTCGCTTCATAGATCCACCTACGAAGCGTGGATTTAGACGCTCGACCCTGCTTTGTGGCAAACAGGGGCGAACGACTGTATTCATCAGTTACATCAGGGCGTACGTTATCGATGTACCATTGAATGGCGTCAATGACTCGATCTTTGACGATGACGTCTCGTTCACCATCTCCAGGTGTATTATCCTGCACCTCACCGTTTTTCAATCGAGTCCCTGTATCTGGCCGGTGTCTAAGGACAATCGTATTTTCATCCGATCTAAAATCCTTTACATCGAGTGAGTGAAGATCACCGATCCGAAGGCCACCATTGAAACCAACTTCTATGATAGCATGCATTTTCGATCCGTAGCGCTGTTCACCAAGCCGTTCGATGATGTGTCGTGCGACTGATTCCGGAATTGCTTCGTCACGTACCGTCGGGTCAAGATTTAATTCGTCTTTATCGAGAACCCTGTAAACGGCTTCATCACAGTATTGTCGTTTGGATAGCCACCGAAGCCAGCTTCGCACATTTTTTGTATATGTGAGCTGGGTTGCGTCAGCTTCGTGTTTCTGCTTGACCTCATCCACATACCTATCTACCAGTTCTATTGACAGACCTGATGGAATCGTCACTCCTTGCGCTTTTGAGAAGGCGATGAACTCGGGGATGGTTCGTTTATATTGTGCACGAGTTGCCGGACTTCGATTCTCTCTCCGTGAGAGATATCGTTCATACAGATCCTCAAGTGTGGGGGAAGACGGCGTTTTGTCATCAGACTCTGAAAGGACCTCAACGCCGACGCTATTGAGGATATCCTGAATGGTTTCTGGGTCATCGATTTGCGCTAGGGTTTCTGGGAGTGAGAGGCTCATTGTTCGTTGAGAGTTTTCGAGATTCCGGCCCACTGGATATCGCTTGGAAGAATCACTGTCTCCGAATCACTGCCCTGTTCGGATGTTCGGGCTGGTCGATCAGGTTCACGGGGCCATAGGGAGAGGTCGCTACTCGCGCGTTTCACAGAACGTCGAAGCGTCGATGATGAGGCTCGACCGTGTGGTGTTGTGAATAATGGTTTGTTCTGCTGTTCAGATGAGGTGTCTCGTTCGTGTTCCAGGTATGTGCTTATCGATTCCGCGACGTTGGCTGGTATACTTGCAGTTCGTGTGGTGTGTATGCCTGTTGAGACTGGAAGGTGCGTCTCCGGAAGATTGAGAGTTACCGTCTTGCTTTCGATGCTGATGTCGTTACAGTTGAGTTCTTGAAGTGGTGCTGGATTCGATCCTGTGTAGTAGAGGAGTGCAGCATACACGTGCGTTCGCGTGCCGTATTCAGAGCGTTGTAGATAGTTGAGAAAAGCTTCAACGTCTTCCTCAGAGACGCCGTTTGGACTTTTTTCCTGGAGGAGCGTTCCTGCGAGTTGCATTTTGACCTGAGTGGCCATGTCGGCATCATCGGGGATGTGGTGTGCTATGCGTGCCTTCTCGTGGCTTGGATCGGATTTGTGTATAACCGCGAGGAGGTTAGCTAACGTGCAGGCTTGCCCGGTGATAGTTTTGGGTTCGTACCCACGTTCCAGTTGGTAAGTTGCGTATTCTGCGACGATTTTCGCGGTGAGCTGTGGTGGGTTGTGCTGCTGGTTTATCAGCCAGGATTGGAACGCTAAGGTTGTGCTTTGATGGGACTGGTATGTGCTAAGTGCTGTGGACGTGGGTATTTGGCTGAGGTAGGTCGAAACCTCTGTTCGAAGTTGCATTCGCCATATTTATACAAGTGATGTTTCCCTGGAATAATCGAAAAACTGGTTTTTCACTGCTATATAAAAACCCCTCGTGAACTGCTACGAGCATGATGGCTCATGGCTTCCCGAGGATTAGCCGGACATACCCGTGATACCATCGTCCTGATGAACCCAAACAGTGTCGTGCTTCACACTGTGCCATCGGGCGCGAGGTACTCGCATCAAGCCCGAGCTAGTTCACGAATTCAAACGTTGATCGTAGGCGTTTTCGAATAGCTTGTTGTAATCCTGGCGTCCATCAAGATGGTCAAGAGCGAATGCGTAACACGCTGTGAGCGCATCGACCTCATCTGGAACGTACACTAATCGTTCTTCATCTGGATAGAATACGTGCAATTCCTCTGTGTCGATTTGTTCTACTAATGGGTAGTCAATATACGTCAACTTCCACCCTGCAACGATATGACCTAAGAAATCACCATAATACGTTAGCTCCCCTGATGTCTCCTTCACCAACGGATAGTCATCCCAAGGCTCCGGTGACGTCCCAACTCCAGAAAGATCGTTCAAATGCTTCCCTTCTATATTTGTACTGGCTCTCTGGAACTTATCGTTCAATAATTTAATAGAGCTGTCTGTATCTGTTGTCAGACTCGTGGTTGGAAGCCAGTTAGCGGCGAGAACATCTATTTCACACATATCCTGTTTCCACGTTTTCTCAGCTAACACCTCGACATCAGTGAGAACAGCTTCAGCCAATGCTTCAGCTTTCGAGATACGGTCACTCGCTTTGAGATCAGCTACCACTGGATAGATCAAATCGTCGAGGGGGAGGTTTTCAATATCACTTGGAGCAATGAACGTAGAATCTCCGATTTCATCGTAAACCTCCGATGCAATCTCATGATACACTTCCACGACAAGTGGCAATACAGGTTCGAAACCGGTTTTGCGTAAGCGCGATGCAATTTCACCGTGAAGTCCGATCTCCTCTGTGGTTCTGTCTACAGCTTTTAATAATTTCTTCTGCGTCGTCTCAATGTTGTTCATCTCTTCGCTCAATGGCCCATTGAGCTGTTTCATCCATAATCCGATTTGATCGACGCCGTGTTTGTCATCAAACCACTTCCCGGCAAGCCCTAACATGAACCCGCACATGAGTGCTGGGTGATGAAGATCAGTCTCGCTGTTTTCGTCGATAGTATGAAGAATATGACCGAGATGGACACCGAGTTCCATCGTATTGAACGTGTCCCTTGTGACGCCAGACACGGCTAGCGGCGGGTGATACAGTGGGTCTTTGCGCTCTATCTGGATCAATTCCTCAGCAATGTCTATGGGCTCTTCAACATCGTATTCCTCGTGAATTGCTTCGCGTGTGCCATCGTCAAGATATCCCTGTTGGTGGAGAATTGAGAGGTCTTCGACGAGGTATTGTATTCGTGAAGGGAGTTTTTGGACGGCGGTTTCGATCGCTTTGATAAGCGGATCCGGATTCTTGTATTTGAAGTCACCAATCTCGCCTTCGATAGCGTAGTGGAGTTGTGCTTCGGCTAGGTTGTAGCGTTCTGCTTCAGTTCTTGATCCAGGGTCCTGTGCCATGCTATGGGGTATTTATATAGCTGTGAAATAGTACTTTTGCGGAGTATCCAGAAAATCACCACGTCAAGTTTTAGGTGCTATGTCGAAGCCCAATTGCATCGACAATGCTGACGTGCGCTGGGCGGTCCAGCGCGCCCTGGTAAATCTCAAGCACCGATTGACCATGCTACGCGGACGTGAACGCGCCCGCATGCACTCAGAGCAGTTTTGTGGCGTTCGAGGTGGGATCAATGAGTAACCTTTCGAATAGTAATAGAGATAAATCGATCGCGTCGAGCAGCAGCGAAGACTCAGAGAAGGATGCGTTAGAGAAGGTTCCAGCAACATCGTATGTTCCTCGAATCCAGTATGAGAAATGGAAGGGAGAGGCAGAGAATCGTGACCAGTCGATCAGTACGCTGATCGCTACGATGGTTGAGGCAGGATTGAATGATATCGAGCTAGAAGACGAGTCGCCGTCTGAGATCGTTGATCTACGGTCAGAGTTGCAGGAGGTCCGATCTGAGCGTGATGATCTTTACGAGAAACTACAGCGGAAAGAGCGCGGGGATTTCCAGGTTGGACTCGGTCGAGTGAAGGAACTAATTATCGAGAACCCTGGTATTGATCGTCGTGAGATCATAAATTTCGTGATGGAAAATCCGGTATTGTTTGTCGATAGTTACCTTGAGAGTTTGGAGACATCTGAGTTCAGGAAGCAGAATGGAAAGTGGTTTCCGCCTGAATCTGTGGAGGTGGACGAATGACTACTACTCATAAGCACAAAGACTTCGCATCTGTGTATGACTCTCTATCCGAAATTCCTGATGACAAAAGGCTTGATACCTTTGAGATGGAATTTAGAGGCAGGGACGTAGTGAATGAATATCTGTCATATAAATACGGTGATGGGGACTACCACGAGAAATTCGTAAATCAGGTCGATAGGGCATTTCAAACTTGGAAAGAAGTCTGTAAACAGAATGATTGTCATCCAGCATTGGCTGCACCGCACGTGATAAATGAATGGTGTATATCACTCGTCAAGAATGCAAAAAGAACCACTGTGAAAGACAACTACCTATCACATATAAATCGTTTCTATAGGTACATGAAATGGCATATCGATTATCCTCATTGCTATAACCCTGTTCAATTTGCGGTTCGTGACTACGAAGTTGCTAAATCTGTCTGGAATTGCCGCGTTGGGGGTGAGAAGGATGGTGAATGATGAGGACGTAGTTGATCAACTATCGGCGTTCGACGAAATAGGTGATGAATTCAATCAGGATGTGGATTCATTGAAGAAGTACGATCAGCAGTTCAAGCAGATTGATCAGGATCCTGTTGAAATTTACTGTGAGGTTGTGGTTTCACAAATGAACAACACTGACAAGGCTAATAGAAGGAAAATTTCGAGAATAGAGGAGTACTTGGAACATATGGAGCAATATGAAAGGCATCCAGCTTGTGCAAACTCTCACCATATCTCTCAGTTTATAAACAAAGAGATTAGAAAAGGACACCAACCACATACGATCAACCTTAAAATTTCTGAGATTGAAAGCATGTTTGACTATTGGTCGAACCACCCTAAGATGCCGCACCCACCGGAGGGCGAAAATAAGTATAATCCAGCTACAATAGCTCGCGGATTCAAGAAGGATGCAATTCAGAGAAATTCAAAAAGCATCCAAAAGACCCCTCCTCGGATACCAATTGAAGAATTATCCCACCGAATCAGGCAAATAAAGAACACACTTCACAGGGCGTTCATCGTTTGCCAGTTGAAACACGGATCAAGAGCCGGGCAGACCTCTAATTTACAGTTGCGGGATATCCAGCTTAATCATGACGGGTTGAACAAACTGTACCCTGAACTTGGTACGCACCCTCGATTGAGGGATGTCAAAGAGGACGCGATCTATTATGCACCATTCCAAGAGCGTGAAGGTGGAAAATCTAAACGACCGATCGTTTTACCAATTGATAATGAATTGAATCGGTTGCTTGTAAAATATCTTCGCCTACGTCCGCCAGTTGAGGAACCCTGGCTCTTTCTCAATCCCGCCACATGTGGGAAGATAACTACTGGGTACGCAAATGAACGATTTTGGAAGAACCACTTTCAACCAGAATATGCTGAAACAGAACTGTACCGTGGAGTGACATCACACTTCGCACGGCACTATTTCAGCACGTACTGGAAGACTCAAATAGACACCAACGAAGAATACTTGAAATATATGAGGGGAGATAAGAATGGGGATTTAGATGGAGGGTCGCCAGACATTATGTATACATATATACACACACATTTCCCGGATGTGAAAGATGAATATCTTAGGAATATTTACAAGTTTGGGATCTGATCCAATTTAGGAGTGAGTGCCATTTTGATCTGTTCTGCTAGCAAATTCTAGTCTTTGTCCCGTGAATTCCCGAAAGTGCTAGCAATCGAAATTCGTTCCATCAACAATCAGTTATTATAATTAAAACCTACTCGTGGATGCAGATTAATCCGTTACTGTTGACTACCACTTGATTATCTGTGTGAGTGAATACAACAACTTCAGCAGTACCAACGGAATACTGGTCTCGTGAATCACCAAACAAAAGCAGTTGGAGCGCTTCAACATCAATGGAATCGTATAATGGTGGTTCCACTATTTCTGAAATTGATGTATCCTTGGCTTCGGCAATAGCGTCACAGATCGCAGTTGTAAGGCTATCATCATTCTTGATAGAGTATCGCTTTTGAGCTAAGCATTCCCCACTATCCTGAAATCCACATTCGCACCAATCACCCTCTATCGACGACTTCTCGTCATCAATCATTTTCACTCACCTTAATGAACCCCCCTTCAACGATTCTGTAGTGAACTTCCTCACTAGATTCAGTATTTACCCCCAGCTCCTCCAAATCCTCAGCAGTGAGAAACATTCCTACACCTAATGGGTTACCTGCCGCATCTCGAATCATCTGACTTCTCCATGAGTCACCCCGTTCCTCGTAATTATCTTTGATTGATGTTGTGTCGTCCTCGTTGTGGTAGTGTTCTCCCATTTTGATCACCAATCCAAATTCAGGTGTTCCCAACCGAATTCCGCGATCTCTTCCCTAGTGAGTTCATCTATTTGGAGTTCCTGAAGGGCGATACAGCCTTCACCGGGACATCCGAATAAATGAGATGGATACACACTTCCCTCGTCATAAACCCATCTTAAAGTCGTTCCACAACTACTACATTTAGATGTTAGTACCAATGGCATGAATCAAAACACCCGATTCCTGCTTTGATCGCCTCCCTGAGGTCGATGAGCGCATTGTGTTCTATTACAAAATGCTGTCGAGCTCTTCACCTGATAAATGGGACCTGGTTTGTTCAATGGAACTTCTTTGTACTGGTATTTGCTCATCGGGTATCACTATGTTTGGAGAGGTGCTTTTTGGTCAATCGGTAATTGAGTTATCCGGTGACACCGCTCCCCCAGAATAATGTTCCACGATTGACTTGCAGAAAAACGTTTGAACGAGCGGTGACGTGGTCTGTACGATCGCAACGAGTGGCTTCAAATTTTGCCCTGGTGTTACGATTTTTCGATCAGAATCATAGTTGATTGCGCTCACATCGTATAGTCGGGGCAAGTGTGTTTGAATGAGCGAGTTGTAGACATTGTGGTAGGAATCCCCGGTGGCGTGATCTTTCGGGACTCCTTGTTCTATCATTACGATTTCGCGTGCAAGTTCTCGAACTGTTACCTCAGCCGGTCCATCTTTGCGGCTGGGTTGAGAATTGTCTGTACCGTCATTACTTGGAACCACCCCAAACTCCCGGTCACCTAAAAGGAGAATTGTAAGTCTTCGTCTCGATGACCGAAGGACGTGATGGATAGTTGACGCTGATGATCCAGTATGATGATTTCGAAAGTAGTCTGGGTCATCCATTTTTGGCACCTCTGTTGCTATGTTCCCCCTCCTTCTGACCCCGCACAAACAAGCAGTCAATCCCTCCCATATGCGAGAACCGTTCACACCCACCTATTTAGTTCTTACTGAGGAATTAATTCCTCTGTGGTGGAGAATTGCTATTCCTTTGGCTTGGCACGATTTGGATAATGGCAGGACCGGGTCGAAAACCTACAGTCTCTGACTCCGAAATTCTTCGAGTATTTGAGGAAGCTTCTGATCCTGTACTCACAACTAGTGAGGTGGCAGAAGAGATTGATCTTGGTAGACGAGGAACCTATAGCAGACTTCAACAACTTTCTGAAGCTGATGAGTTAGAGTTAAAAAAGGTCGGTGAGACAGCTGCTGTTTGGTGGTATCCAGAGGGTTTGAGGAATCGATATGGATAATTCCAGAGCTGTCAATCATCGGTGCGTATCATAGGATAGAACACGTCTGTTTCGGACATAATATGTGAACAATAATACATTGTCCGCTAGGCTATCACCTTTCTCATTAGATATCTACCTCGTGAAACTACTGCTCACTCTACGTGCTTACTGTTCACTTTCAATTTCGACGAGCGATTTGCTTCCACACCGACAGTACGAATAACTACCTTTACGTCTTACTTTACCATCAGGAAACCGGGTAGCTAGATAACCGGCATTACAATCAGAACTGACAGCAACTGTCTCTTCTCAAGTTCGGTTGTTACTCAGTCGAGGTAATCGGGCCGACAACGCCCATGCAAATATCGTTGGTGACTATCCAATATCCTAAACTGGTAACTATCTGTGTGAATTAAGCATGGGTATTTAGTATCAATCTGTTCAATCATAGCTCATGAACTGTGAGCGTTGTGGAGAAGATACCACCGTCAAACGCTACGACGTAGACGGGTTTTCTGGGTATCTCTGTGAAGAATGCACAGAGACATGGGAAACACTTCTGGACGGATAATATTACTTTCCAGTTGAGCCGAAGGGGGTGGGAGCGTGTGACAGGTTGTGAACCACCGAACCCTTCGTCATCAATTCACCATACTAATACATAAATCTACATTCGCCCTGCAATATGTGTGTCACCTTTACTCGTCGGTTACGTAAACTTACAGCCGGATACGGGAGAGATAACAAATACCACAATCAATGAAATGGCCTTTGAGATGGACGAACTCACAGGATTCCAACGCGATTTATTGTACGTCATCGCGGGGGCCGAGCAACCATCAGGCCAAGACGTCAAAGAGGAGGTTGAACAGTACTACAGCAGTGAAATCAACCATGGGCGGCTCTATCCGAACCTCGACACCTTGGTCAATAAGGACCTCGTCGAGAAGGGCAAACTCGACCGACGGACCAACTATTATAATCTCAACGACACGGGTGAGGAAGTTATCGAGGAACGACGAGAGTGGGAGTCACAGTACGTTGATTAGCCTTCCTTGTGTTTTCGTACCTCAGTCTCCCTGTGAGTTTAGTTTTTGCCAGTAAGCAGAGGTATCGATTGTCGCCCAGGTAACGAGACTCCCTGAACGTAGTACTCAATCGGCTTATATGGGTATGACAGTGTGTGAAAATCATAGCCAGTCAGGAGACGGGCGATGCTCGTACCACTCGATCTCTTCAATTGTGACTGGGCGCTTACCGATGTCGGGGAGCTCCAACTCGGCGGCCTCGTACATGTCATAGAGAATCCCGATCTGATCGTAGAGATTCACCTGTTTCAACAGGCCAATCCCATACTCAGTGACCGCGTAATATTTCCGCGGGATCCCATTGGGAACTGGTGAGGCATCGGCCTCAAGAACGGTCACAATTTTAGGGTCTCGGTTCTGGAGATTGCGCAAGTGGTCACGGATCGTGCTCTCGGTGATCTCGTTCCGTGCAGCCAACTCAACGGCACTTAACGCGCCTGTCTGACTTGCCAGGATTTGCTGAAGGAGTCGGGCTTTCGGCTCTGTCAGGATTGCCCGCAGGTCAGCGAGACGGTCGGGATCCACGTTGTGTTCCACCACCTGTCCTGACCCGTCTTCGCCGCCGAGATACGCCGCAGACGAGGAAACATCCTGGGACATATCCAGAAGTTCGACTCCCAGCCCCATATGTTTTGCGACGATCATCGATAACCATGTTTCTCAACGTATAAACCCTCAGTCAAACATCCCACAACCATGGCAAATACGGACGCTCCACCACACATTCAGGGTACCCCGCGCCTCGAAGATGCGGACTTCATCTACAGCGGTCTAACCGGCCCCGAAATCCAAACCATCCACGACAACGCCCTCACACTCTTCACCGAACTCGAATTGAAAGCTGCCTCCGACACCATCTATCTCATCCTCGGTAACTACGATACGCCCCCAGGCGACCGCAACGGCCCGAAAGATCGCCTCGAAAACACCCGCGATAACATCAACGACAGTCCGCTCCTCGCCAGCGCAATCCTACTCGAAGATCTCGACGAAACCAACGAGCACTGGTCGAACTTCTACCTCAAGTTCCGCTACACACTCATCGGTGCAGACTACACTCTCCTTATAGCCGAAGATAACGACGGCGGCCACGAACTAGAGCTGGGCGAAGTTCCACTCGAAACCACCTTCATATTCAAACGCGACTACACCACCCTGGCAATTGACTCCGACCTCGAATACGAAAAATACGACGCCATGATAGCCACCTTATTCGACATCATGGATGAGAACGATCATCTCGCCACCTGGATCGATCCTGACGAACTCCAGACCCTCGTTATGAACACCGTCAAGCAAACTCTCCACAACTAACCCATCCTTACAATTCGCTCCATATTTTGCAGTGGCCTGGCAAGCTACCGAATACCAGTTCAGAGATGCCGTACGATATGGCAATGGTGACAAATACTCTGTGGGAGTGTCATAGAAAAGTTCGTATACCCACCCATCGGTTTTTCGCCGAACGGTAAGTACAGGAGATGCAGTGATTAGTTGGAGAAGACTCCATCTCCCTGTTAGATTCAAATGGTTTGGTGTGGTCAGAGATACGTATGGAGAAAGAGCGAAATTTCCTTGCTACTTGCGACCAATGCGGAAACGCATATTCAGCTACAATCACTGATGATGGGGAAATTCTTCCGCTTGGGGCTCGAAATGGTTGCAGATGCGGTGGAGAATCGTTCTCCCGAGTAGACGAAGAAGATTTTGACGAAGCTACTGACGACGATTAATCAGTATGCACACGTAGTTACCGACTGCCCAATTCATTTTCAGTCGTAATTCTGAATAAAGAAACCGTGCTACTATCTACTGATAACCACAGGTCTCCTCCGAATCAGAGTTTAGAAGACTGGGCGTATTTGGTTCACTTTCCAGAGATTTATGGTCCCTTTGTGAATAAGAGAATGCATGACATCTTCATCGGATCTCCAAGACGCTCTCCAGACGATTGACGACCGAATTTCTGATGAGATGAGTGAGCGCGACGTGGAGAATATCTTCCTTGAATCTGGGTTTTACGATGTCCTGGGCTATGAGGGTACGGGAACCGACATCCGAAGTGAATTCACGTTGCCCGACAACCGTCGGCCGGACTATATCACACTGGATACCAACGAGTCTGTAACTGGCGTTTTTGAATTCAAGAAACCGAACCGAGATCTCAGTGGACACGAGGATCAACTCTTCCACTACATGGACGAGCTCCGGGCGAAATATGGGGTACTGACGAATGGCGTAGAACTTCGTGTATACACCGCTGAGCAAAACTTCGTCATTCCAGCGAAAGCCCTCAGCACGATTACTGACTCCGAAGCAAGAAATCTCTCTAGCATACTCCGGAAGCGCGAATTTGACCTCACGAATCCCGACCATGTAAACCGCTTCCTCTCTGATTTAGATCCGATTCCGCTCGACAAACAGGCTAAACTTGGCCAGGAACACTTCTTCGATACCTTCCGGCTAGAGAAAGGCAGTCCGTTCGCTGACCTTGTGACGGCTATGATGGATCTTCTCCGGGAACTCCGAGATGAACGCGAAGAGAAGTTCGTTAAAGGTGCGTACGACTTCTGGGAAGCCACGTACGCAAGCGAACCCGAAGAAGTCCCCTCTTCATGGCAGCCGTTCATCAACGGAAAACAGTCCCTCCGTGATTTTATGTTCTGCTTGGAAAGCGGGCACGCGCTCCTCGCCCGCCTGCTTTTAGCGAAAGCCACCGAAGACCACGATTTCTTCGCTGGCACCGGATACAACGGGATGGATGACTACTTCCGCGGCCTCCAAGGATTCGGGATGAGCATCAACTTAGACGCCTTCCCAGTTGCCGCAGACAACCTTATCGACGATATGCAGGACCAACTTGTCGAAGGCCTATTCCAGGACGATATCTTTGTCTGGTGGACAGACGGCTACACCGAACAGCTATCTCGTGGGCACCATACTGGCGCAAATCAGTTCGAAGCTGTCGCGCGCGGAACTGGAGAAGTCGAGCGTATCAGTGAAGCCACTCGTGACCAGTTTAGTCGCGCCGTCGCAGAAGTGTTCTTCAACGTTCTCCGATTCGATTTCAGCGACGTCCAAGGCGACTTGCTCGGTGATCTCTACCAGCGGTACTTCGACCCGGAAACCCGGAAAGCGCTGGGTGAATTCTACACCCCGCAACCGGTCATCGATTACATAATGGACGGGGTCGGATACGATCGTGGCGTGTCGAATGAGCGCCTCATTGACCCGTCCTGCGGATCTGGAACGTTCCTTGTCGAGGGAGTCAAACGCTACGTCGAAGATGTCGAACGGTACAACGATAATCCGGACTGGGAAGAGCACTTGCGTGACCTGTGTACGCGACCACGGATCGTCGGGCTGGACATCCACCCCTTCGCTGTGCTCATGGCACAGATCCGTTTCGTCGTAGCGATCCTGCCTGCTTACCGGAAAGCTAAGCAGACGAACCCTGATTTCACAATCCGCCGTCTTCCGATCTACCGAACAGACACTCTTCGCAACGAGCGGGAGCTGACCGGTGTTGATCTCGGAAATGATGGTAGTCGACAGTTGACCTTCGACGCGATGACCGAGGACGAGCAGGATGTTCGGATTCCTGTGCCGCTCCCCGTTGAAGTGGATGAGAATGAAGTGTCCGAGACGGAGGACGGGTTCCTCGTACGGCGAGTTCGGATGCCGTTGTTCGACACGATTCAGTTGCAGACTAAGGTATCGAACTTTGGGGAATACTTCGCCGCGTTGCAGGGCGTGCTTGACACGGTGAAAGACCACATGGCGCTCGCTGAAGAGTTCGGCGGTGATTTCGACTGGACATACCAGAGCGGGCTTGAAGAGCGCATCAACCGCTACACACGCCAAGACTACGCGGGTGTTGAGGAGTTCTTCGAGCCATACGTAGATGACATGCTGGAGAACGTCCGTTACCTCAAAGAGGAACACAACGACGGACGGTTGTTCAAGATGTTCGAGGACACCGTACTCGCACTCGTTGTCAAGAACTACATGGAGTACGACTACGTTGTGGGGAACCCGCCGTACGTCCGCACGCAGAACCTGCCTGATAGACAAAAGGAGATGATGGACCAGTTGTACGACTCGACAACCGGGAACTACGATATTTACTGTCCGTTCTACGAGCGCGGTCTTGATTGGCTGTGCGAGGGTACTGGAAAGCTCGGCTTCATCACGCCAAACCAGTTCATGGTAACGGACTACGGTGAGGGTCTGCGACGTGTCTTGCTCAATGAGGCCTGTATCGAGGAAGTATACGACTTCCGCGATTCTGGTGTGTTCGAAGACGCGAAGAACTACCCAGCAATCGTGATTCTCGAAGACGAATCAGATCCGGACGTACGTGAAGCGAACGAGATCCGGTGTGTCCGAGTGAAGGGTGATACGAAAGCCCCAACGAACCGCGATCTCGACACAGTAATCATCGAAGCGGTCCGCGACCACCGTGATGAGCCTGGCTATGAGGATGAGTTCATTAACGTGTTTGACTACCCGCAAGGAGATCTAGATGACGGGTATTGGTCGTTGATGCCACCGGAAGAGCTGGAGATCATTCACAAGATGGATGCGGCAAGTAACGCGACCGTGGGCGACGTGACGGACTCAGTGTTTGCTGGAACACAAACCAGTGCGAACGACGTGTTCCTCGTTACTCCGGTTGACGCTGACCGGATCTCTGCTGACGACACTGGTGATACAGTGACCGTTGTCCCGAAGGGGGAGGTCCGAGAGTACGAAATAGAGACAGATACACTCCGCCCGTGGTTACAGGGCCGTGACATCAGTCGGTGGCGTGGGGACTGGTCTGGAGAGCACGCAATCGTACCGTACACGCTTGAGTACGACGACGAAGAGAACCTCTCATCAAATCTTATCGACCAAGAGCGGTTGGAGAGGGAGTTACCGTTGACGTGGGCCTACTTTGAGGAGCACCGGGATACGTTAGAGAGCCGCGAAGGCGGCCGGTTCAAAGACCGTGACGACTGGTACGGATTTGGATACCCAAAGAGCATGACGCGGTTTGAAGACCCGAAACTTATCTGCCCTGAAATCGCAGCAGAAGCGACGTTTATGGTTGATGAAGTCGGGACGTGGTACTTCAAGTCCGCATACGGTATCCAACTTGAAGATGAGTTCAAAGATTGGACAGATACTTTCGCTGCACTCTTGAACTCGAACGCGCTGGACTTCTACCTCAAGCACTACACGACACTGAAGGTAGATGGATACTATAAATACACCACGAACTACCTGACTCCGCTCCCGATTGTTTGGGGTAATAAAGATGACCGTGTTGAGGTACGGAATCATATCTCAATGATCACGAAAGCGTTGGATACGGAGAGTAAGATTGAGCGGTTCCCCGAGGCGTACCTTGGCGAGTATGATGGTGAGTTGGATTATATCACATACGAATGGCAGACACGCCGCTATCCGGTGAATGCCAAGGTAGAGCAAGACGAGGATGGCGAATATACGGTACAGGCTGGTCGGTCGGATGTGATCACCGACGCGGCAATGTACTCCCCTGATGAGGGCGTGAGGGAACGCCGAGCAACGTATGTCCGTGAAGCGGTCAGCGGGCGGAATGTGAAGAGTGGTGAGATGATGACGATCCCGATTCCACGTAGCGATGAGGGTGTCGAGATACTGCTGGATGCCCTACGTTCTGATGAGGTGACTGTGGATGAGACCAATCTAGATGAGTTGGAAGATATGGTTAACGACGTGGTGTACGATATGTACGACATCAAATCTGAGGAGCAGGACGTGATTGAGGAATACTTGGAGACGTTCCGAGTGTACTGAGGACGCCGTTGTTACCTGATATTGAGGACCGTCTCTTGCCGAGTATCATACCAACATGATTCTACGTTCACTAATGTTTGAGAAACAAATCAAATTAAGTAATGGGTGTAAAATGAGGTGGTGTGCACGCAGATTGTGAATGTGATCGACTGCGTGTTTTGTTCCCACTCCCAATATTCATATTAGGGTGCGGTGAAAAAGTCGTCTCTTGACTCAAGGAATGAAACAAAATCAGGGTCGTTCGCTTGTTCTTCAGCGAATTCCGCCGTGCACTCCCACCCGTCTGAACGTGGGCAATGATGCGGACATCCATCACAGTATTCGTGTTTGAACTCATCAAAGAGACGTGTGAGGCTAGGCCCCATCATCCCGCCGCCATACTGGCACCACAGTGTTTTGATCCCGATTGAGGTTGCGTTCGTTAATCGACCGAGATAACTCGGTTCATATGCCAAGTGCAGATGCTCGCAATAACGATAATACTCCTCTGGATCTGCATCTTCGATTCCATATTGGATCGCTGTTTGCATCGGGTCGTACGGGCCCTCCTCTGGATCGTAATCCGGATCAACCTCGTATCCTTGCAATTGGAGCGCCTCGCGTGTTAACTCCTCTAACCCGAGATCTTCTGCTTCATCTGACTCAGGTGTTTCAAACGGATCCGGCTGCTCTTCAATCCGTTCGATCAAATAGTCCGTATCTTCAATAAGCACAATGTCATCAAGTTCTTTCGCAAGCTCATGCGCGTCGGTGAGGTGCTCTTTGGCTTTTCCGTGGTTTTCAGCATGATAATGATATACGCCAACGCTTTTCCGCAAATTGAACTCTGTTTCCGGGTCTGGGATATAATCTGCGAGCTGAATCGCTTGATCGACTAATGGATGTTCTTCTAAATCGATTGGGTCTTCTCGTGGAGATAGTGCCTCAACTATTATTCGACTTGAAATGTAATCGAGGATACGGGGTAAGCACACCGCGTATGCATAGTACTGTTCGTTTTCGAGCAGTGTTGCCAACGTTCGGTTGATTTCTCCAGTAGCATGGAGTTCGTTCGTAAGCATTTCCCGAGACTCCATACCACGAAGATACTCGTAGTCCTTAACGCTATGCTCGCCAACTTCTTGCACTGTATCTGTGAACACCATCTCACGACGTTTTGAAAGTATCACGAACAGCCCTCCGACATGCATGTTTACCGTTGCGATAAGCTCATCTGTCTCCATCTCAAGATCAGCAGCGAGTTCCTTCGCCTCATGCGCCAATTCTGCAATCTCGATAGCCTCATCTCCGTCTGCTGGGTTTCGACGAAGAATTTCGACAAATAAGGCTTTCACCGTAGCTTCGTCCGTGTGTTGAGAATTGATAATTTCGTGGATCTCTTTGTCTGCTTCGTCAAAATTACCGCGCTTCAAATGGTTCCGAGCTTTCATGAGCGTGAGCCCACGGTAACTTAACCGGTCGTTCCGGCGTTGCTGTTCCAGTTCAGTGAAATCATCAGGGGTGAAGTTAATCCCTTCACCAATATCCATGTTCCGCGAGCGGTGACGAACGATCCGGTTTTGCGTTCGCTGGACTGCTCGTTCTAAGCGATCGTAGTCGGTAAGTTTCTGTGAACGATTGATTCGGATACGGACTGTTGATTGTTCACGCCATGTTTTATTCTCGTGTAAGAGTTCATCCCAGACGAATTCTTGAACGGCACGCCAGTAGATCTCCTCACGCTCATCGTCGTAGATCGCTAAAATCACTGGAATAGGCTTTTCCAAATAATCGGTGAGGTGGGTTGTGTTTAGATCAATGTGGACAGAGTCTTCGTTTTTGAACCCGGTCGAGGACTTTAGCTGTATGAAACAATGCTTTCCGGTGATTTCTCGGTACCCATCGTCATCGGGATCGTCGGTAAAGTTAACCTCAAAATCGATCCCGAAATCATTGTCATATTCGTTGACAACATACTGTTCGAGTTGGAGTTCGAGTCGGTTGACTCCTCGTGTATCGACACGGTGTTTCTCACCACGCTTCGTCATGATCTTCTCCTCGCTTGGATAACGCCGATAGTGTGTTTCGTATTAGCATAGTGGGAAATTGAACACATGAGTATTTTCTGAGTGTTAATATCTTACTTCGTATAGTGTCCTGTCGCCTTCTAGGAACTCCAAAAACTCCATGTCGGTAAGGAACCGCACTCCCCGCTTCTCCACATAGGAGGGGGTCAAATTTGAGACCACTAGCTTCTCAGGGGTGAGGTTTAGCCAGTCACCTGAGAAACGGTGTTCTTCTCGGTCCCCGCTATCAGGACCAGTTTGAGATGTGAATTCGTCTCCGTCGCTCAAGCTTAACCATTCATCCACTTTTTCAGGGAACGGATCGCCGGTTGGCTCTCCAAGATATCCATCTTCATCGTTGAAGACTTTGAAGTCAAACTTCCTATTCAAGTTCTCAATTCCATCTGAGGTGTTCATGTCGGTCTCTGGTAAAATAAACTTGGCTTCGATAAACCAGAGTTCGTCTTCCGCTTCATTCACCAGTAAAACGTCTATCTCTTCTCGGTCAGATCCCCTGATTTCTGCGCTGTGATAGCATTCAAACCCTTGAGAATCCAAATACTCATACAAGTTCCTCTCGAACGATTCGCTTCGACGCTGGTTCTCTTCGGAAAGCAATTCATGGCCATTGGGTTGACTCCCGTTCTGCAATAAGGGGAATAACTGGAAGAGGAGCAGCAAATCATAGAATCTGGGATAAATGATACGAGGCACTTCCCGAGTCAAAGGGTCACGACCTGGAAGTTCTTTAATAACCTTCTCAACATCCATCTTGAAGAGCAGCGGATGGGCATCTAGGTTATCCTCGCTAATGATGATTTTTTCTTTCACCTCTGTCCATGAATCTCCAAAAATGTGTTCACCGATTGCCTCAACCTCTTCCTCAGACGCCATGCCCAGTGTGTGGTCTTGGAGAATCAGGGTTCCCTGAGGATCCTCGAATTGCTTGTTGACCCGTTCCAAGAACTCGTATAAGTCAAGAACAGATATTTCGTTAGGTAGTTCGGTGTAATAGATATTCCCTACAATATCATCGGCGGAGGCAATAAAAAGGAGTTGAACAATGAACTCAAAGCTGATTTTCACGAAGTTGTCTAGAGAGTCAAACATACTGCCATCCGGCGTGTCGAAATCTCTAAACTCTCTTTGAACTTTGTCGAATAATTTCACATCCTTCTCTAGACCGCAGCCTAAGCTTCTCAAGCAACGATAGTACGCCCAGTTATACTCTGTACTGAAGAGATCGTATTCTCCGAAGAACGGTGTATCATCTGGAATGGGTCGAGGATAACAATAATTGAAACCGCCTTCAGAATGTTTTAAGTTCTTCACTAGTTTAGATTGGGTCTTAATCAATACGTCAATACTATCGTCAAGTTCATCTCCTCTGTCCAGGTGGTTATCCCCGAAACCTGATCGTGGATAGATGATTTTAATCAAGTGGTTTAGATAGGAGAATTCGGTTAGGTTGAGGCGGCGTGTATTTAGAAAATCATCGGCAACTTTGTTCAGCCGTTCTATCAGATAAAGAAGAAGGTTGCCTTTGCTGTAATCCTCAATCACACCCATCAGACGTTCTTCCCGGAAATATTCAAGTCCATCTTCCACTTTCTGGTCTATGACCTCCTGGTCCTCAATATCAATGTCGGCACAAAAAGGACATATAAGTTTCTCACGGCTATGATTGACCATGAGAAGGGATTCGCAGTTAGAACAGGGCATAATTCAATTGAACCTGGTTTGACACCAGCCAAACCTATATTTTTCGATGAAATGTTCGGTACTCACGTAAGAACCCTCAGATCCAGTGTCGTGCCAGTCAAACGTCCTGATAGTTGTGAGGGTTGACCTACCGACGGGATACGATTGTTTCCACGAACCCATAGATGTCAATGAGAGTAAGGAAACATTGAACATTCCACTCGCGTACGTATCCACCCAACTGTCCAACTCGGTTGGTGAATAATTTCAGGTGATGGAATAGTTCTTCTTTCTACCATCATTTGTAATCCCCCAAGATGCTTATATTCACTAAAGGAGATCACCAAGAGTTGATAACGGGTACTAAATCTTGATGGCGAAATGAAATTGCAAGCTTTTCACCTGCTTCTATGTCTCGAAGAGTATACGAGTACGCGTCAGTGTACCGCCCTGTTTCTGTGTCAAGGTCATCTGTGAAAACCTCGTCAATCTCACAGACTAAACCATGATACCTGGAATCTGGGTCATCAGAACCGATATAAATCTGCACCCGATCGCCAACTGAGTATGGATCACTCGCTGGCTGAGGGATATCCTCCATTGGTCCATAATAGACTGACAAGCTGTATCAGTCCATCGCTACTTCACTCTCGACCTTAGCGTATCAGTCGCCATAGAAACGCTATACCGCTCTCCACTAACTGTCTGGAAGGTATCGACGCCGTTGGCGCATTTTATCGACGCTTGACCTCTGGTCATAGTGCAGATCGATGACGTCAGGACTTACGTCCATGCGCGAGCTGACCACGGGCTCGGGTGTATCTTTTCGCAGATGGTACGTGATCGCCCCCCGTCGAATCGGATGTGGACTGAGAACTGATGGACAGGCATGAACATTTGAGGTAGGAATCGCTTCACAATCGTCGATATCACGATCATGAGGACATGTGTCGCTATAGACACACGGGCGAGTGTACTGGTACGCGATTGTTCGACCACGGTTACGACTCAATCGGTTCTGTCGAGTGACGAACAACGGCTCACGGCCATGCTCGTCTACAAGGCCATTGTGGTTGACTTCCAGCCAGTCATCTAACACCGTGCAAACGTGATCTTGCAGTGCAATCACGCGCTCACTCCCTTTTCCGTTCTTCAGTGAAGTCCCCTGCTCTGGACGATGTTTGAGGATCAAATATTGCTCCTCTGAATTGTAATCGTCCGCATCAAGACCGACAGCAGCTCCTATTCGAATACCAGTATGCCAGAGCACAGTCAAAAGTGCGTGTTCCAGCGTGGCGTACCGGAATTGTTCGAGGTGATCAAAGATGGCATCTGCGCGTTCTGGATCCAGCATTTCGACACGTGCATCTTCTTCGGTCAGAGTCGGGAGAATGATTTTCTCATCGAGTCCTGGTTTGACGCCATCGATGCTGGCTAAGAAGCGCAGGAACGTTTTAAGGGTAGCGAGCTGACCTTTCATCGTCGCGGTAGCCAGCCCGTCCTCTTCTCGACGTTTCACCCTGTATCGATGGATATCTCGTCCCGAGAAGTCGTTGAGATTTTCGATGTCTTCCTCCTCACACCATAGGACGAATTGCTTCAGCCGGTACCGATGAGATTGGATGGTGGAGTCGGCAAGCTCGTGGCTCCGCGCGTCGAGGTACATTTGCTTCGCTGTGCGTGGATCGATTGGTTCGAGGTCGTCCGTCATGGTTGATTGCTCCGAAGGCGATAAGCGAGCGTTTCTAACCGGCCGTTCTGACGGCTGTATCCTGGTATAACGGATGGCTGGCGCTCCAGTGGATTCTGGACGAGCCCCGCCCGAGCCCATATTTCTGCCGCGAACAACTCGTGAGCGGCAGAAATCTGTCGCGAGCGGCGGGTTCGAACCAGACCAGTCGCAGCGGGCGAACGAAATGAGCCCGACCGTCTGGGCGAGGTTCGAACCCGCCCGAGCCCACCCAATTACACAGAACTACACTCCAAGAGAGTGAGCAAATGACTCTATCACACCTCGAGAACGGAGGACAGGCGCCTCGAGTCTGAATGAGCAGCGAGTAGCCTGTCCATTAGAAGTGTCCCGGTCAGTCTGTCACTACTGGTCGTTGCGGTGGAACGTCTCGCGTACAGAAATGACGAGTGGTTCCGACGTGTGCTGGAAAGCGTAAGACGCCGCACTGGTGTGTCTGCCCGTAGATTGTGAGCGTGTCGCCGTGCCCGTTGAGTCTCGAGTCCAATTACCTGCGCTAAGCAGCCACTAGTTGGGAGGGCGAGTCACTCGTCGTGGGTAGTCAGTGCTTGAGTCGGGCAACGTTCTCACGGATAGAGCTGAAGAAGCCGTCGTCGGCGTCAGCCTGTAAGGCGGCATGAAGCGTCGAGTTCTCCGGTTCGTCCTTGATGACGATTCGGAGATATGGCTCGAGTTGTTCGAACGCATCCGCGAGAACGACGGTGTGGTTGTCCTCGTCGTGGTCGACAACGCCTGCGTCGGCCAATTTCGGGACGTGGCATTGCACGGATGAGACGTAGACACTCTTGTATTCGTTTTTCTCGACCTCGTCCGGATGCACGTTGTGTTCCCAGCCGGCGACCTGTTCAGCGAGCGTAGAGAGCTCGATTGGGTCTTCGCGGCCACGAAGCGCGTAGAGGAGGTAGCGCCGCCGCCGATTGGCGAGCAACTCGAGGATTGTGTCTGCTGACAGTTCCTGATCTGTCTGACTCGAGGTAAGGGCTTCCATAACATGGTGTTACTTCCCGGAGCGGAAAAGGGTGTCTTGAATATCCGTAAATCCGACAAGCGCTTGCTCCCCTCGAGAAATCAGAGCGTATGGGAGAGTATCACGGAGTTACGCAACGCGCGAATACGTGATGTGTCGTGATATCATGCCTCTAAGAGACAGGGTCGAACGGCAGGTTTGATTCGAAATCCTTTTTTATATGATCAACCGAGGTTTGGGTAAGCCGCCTTAGCTCAGACTGGGAGAGCACTCGACTGAAGATCGAGCTGTCCCCGGTTCAAATCCGGGAGGCGGCATTTCTGCCGCGAACAACTCGTGAGTGACAGTAATGAGATTCGAGCGGATTTGAATTAGAGAACACCGAGCAACAGCGAGGTGTTCGCGTGGTTCAAATCCGGGAGGCGGCATTTCTGCCGCGAACAACTCGTGAGTGACAGTAATGAGATTCGAGCGGATTTGAATTAGAGAACACCGAGCAACAGCGAGGTGTTCGCGTGGTTCAAATCCGGGAGGCGGCATGTTTCAAACCGGTGAGCGGAGCGAACCGGTGCAAAAACTGACGCCGGACGGATTCTGAAGGATTTGAACGAGAGAGCTTTGCTCTCTCGAACCACGAGCAGGTTCTCGGGCGTAGTGCACAATCCGGGAGACACTATCACGCTTTTACGCGAGACCCACTCGAGAAGCGACCGTGCTCGACTGAAGAGCAAGTTGTGAGTGGAGCGAGTGAGTAGTCAGAGCCTGCCGTGGGCGTCAACCTCCACAGCGACCTCGTTGCGCCGGAGGAACGGCAGTGACCAGGGAGCGTCGTACCCCATAAAAAACGGTTTGCCGGCGAGGGGGACGCTGGCAGCCTCGAGCGTCTCTCGCAACTGGTTGGCTTCGCGAGCAACGCGGGAGTCCGTGGCCCGCCACGTGAACCGCCTGACGGCGAGTGTTCGTTCGGGAACGTTGACAACCGACAGAGCGTCGTTGGTGGGCCGTGGAGCTGAATCTGCATCGTATTCCGTAGGGAGGTAGAATGCCATTCGGACCTTGTCAGAGCCGCGGATGCGGCCGGTTTCAACGGGCGCGGTCATCGGAATCGTCCGCTCAGTTGGCTCGACCTCGACGGGCGCAGTCATTTCGAGCGACGTTCCGGGGCCGTCTACTTCGACCGGGGCGGTCATCGAAAGGTCCTCCCCACCGTCGTTCGCACCGCTGAGATACCGAAACAACCGACGGAACGCCGCGTTCTCGGAGGGAGCGACCGTCTCGACGACGGCCTGCTCAGGGTAACGCCGGAGTTCGACGTCGTCGATGTGAGCGACGGCCGTGTACGGAACGGTGTCGGTCGTGGTTCGCTGATAGAGCGTCCAAGCGCCGGCAGCGGCCAGCGCGCCCCCGACCACGCCCCCGACGATAGCGGAGTTTCGGACCATACGAATAGTTCGGCTGGAACAGCCATAGCTCTTTTTTCAGGATGACAGTCGAACTCGTCGTGAGTCGGTCGATTCGTCTGTCCGTAACACCCGCGTGTCGTGTGGAGACCTCGAGCAGATCACCACCCAAACAGGACGAAACCGAGCAGTTATTCCTCGATTTCGAACGTCGTAATGACGGCCTCGTTGTCAGGAGTATCGTACCAGGCGGTCACGGCATACTTGCCCGGCCCCTCGACCGTACAGGAGTCACCGACCGCCTCGAGTGAGCCGTCACAGACGTCGGCAGTGTCCGGGCCAGTAACGGCAAAGTCGTCTGCGCGGTTGATTGCAACGAGCATAACCGTCGCTGTCTGGGCGTCTGAATCGATATCGACATCGAGGGCGGCCTGTGGCGTTGTGGCTGT
The DNA here is from genome assembly GCF_011043775.1 of Natronolimnobius sp. AArcel1. Taxonomy (NCBI): domain Archaea; kingdom Methanobacteriati; phylum Methanobacteriota; class Halobacteria; order Halobacteriales; family Natrialbaceae; genus Natronolimnobius; species Natronolimnobius sp. AArcel1. The sequence goes on from NZ_JAAKXY010000004.1 coordinate 508,817, forward strand.
CGTGTCCTGCTCGCCCTCGAGAGCCCACAGTCGCCATGCCTGTTCGTGTTGTCGAAGGGTAAGTTCGAGCGGAGTCTCCGCTGCGTGGTCACCGGTCGAGTCGTCTGTGACCGTCCAGACAGCCTCGAGAACGACTTCCTCGTCATCCTCCTCGAGAACATCCAGTTCGTGTGCGTCGATGCTGCCCGCCTTGATCGCGTCGCGGTCGAGGTCCTCGGCGATGGGTCCGTCCGGGTGTAACTGATCGCGTGCTGTGTCCACGTCGTCGTTCGCCACGGCGGTTACAAACGCGTTGACGACTGCTGTCGGTGAGCCGGACTCACTCGAGTCTGTTGAGTCGTCTTCCCGTTCGGTGCTCGAGTCGCCATCGCTCGAGTTAGCTGCCTTGGTATCGTCAGTCGTGTCGGCAGGTTCGTCTGCCTGAGACTCGAGACAGCCGGCGAACGTGAGGGTGGCGGTGCCAGCCAGAGCCAGGAGGGTACGTCGCTTCATACTGACAGTCACAAATCACAAGTAGTGATTGTTTCGTTATTGTTGGTCTCGTAGACAACGGTGAGCGGTCAGATTCAGCGTAAGCGTGAGTCGACAGCGGGGGTCGGAACTGACACAGCGGGACAAGTATGGGAGGTGTGCTGAGAACCAACGGTGCAAACAAACGGTTAACAGCTATCCGACTGCCGTCCATAGGTCTCCGTGTTCACAATGGAAAACGAGAGTGACACGTTCGAGATCGGCGGAACGACGATTCATCGACTGGGCTTTGGTGCAATGCGTCTTTGTGGCGAGGAGATTATCGGCCCACCGGACGACGAGGACGCCGCACACGCTGTGCTCGAGCAGGCGGTCGAGTCCGGAATTGACTTCATTGATACCGCGGATTCGTACGGCCCGGGAGTGAGCGAGCGACTCATCGGAGAAACACTGGGCGACCGAGATGATGTGCTGGTCGCGACGAAAGCAGGGTTACTCCGCAATCGCGGGGGCGAGTGGCTGGCTCACGGCGATCCGGACTACATCAGAAATCAAGTGCTGGCCTCGCTCGACCGGCTCCGAACCGACACCATTGACCTGTACCAGTTCCACCGGCCCGATGACGACGTCCCCTACGAGGACTCTATCCAGACGTTCGCCGAACTCCAGGATGACGGCCTCGTCGATCAGGTTGGCGTTAGCAACGTCTCCGTCGAGCAACTGGAGACCGCGCGCGACCACGTCGATGTCGCGACGGTCCAGAACCGATACAACATCGGCGATCGCTCGAGTGCGGACGTCCTCGAGGTCTGTGAGGAACACGACATCGGCTTCATCCCGTGGGCGCCGATCAACGGCGACGACCTCGACGAACACGGTGAGACGCTCGACGAGATTGCGGACACCCACGATGCGACGCGCCGGCAGGTCGGCCTTGCCTGGCTGCTTGCTCACTCAGATGTCGTCCTGCCGATTCCGGGCACCTCCGACCCGGACCATCTCGAGTCGAACATCGCCGCCTCACAGCTCTCGCTCTCGGCTGATGAGGTCCAGCGAGTGACCGACCTCGAGTCCGAGTAGCGCGTACCCTGTTACTCGAGGCTGCGCAGGAGGTATTCGCGTACAAGACAGGGCCGAAGGGCGAAATCGTAGCCGGTCGTATCCCGAACGTTTGCGAGATTCGCTCGCAGGCGTTCCCATTCAGCATCCAATAGGTCGAGTTCATCGCCGGTCCCCATGACACCCGTATTTTCAGGATCGGTATCGTGTGGGAGCACGAGATGTGTGAGTTCGTGGAGAACGAGGCGTGCCTCTTCAAATCGATCGTGGCGGTTGGCGACGACGGCTCGGTTTCCAGCACTGAACCCGTTAACGTAGCCATCGATCCCAACGCCCAGTCGATCGAGCCAACGGCTATAGACTCGTTTGCGTTGGTCTGGGTCGACACTTGTGCCGGGAACGACGAACAACTGCAGCGCCGTATTTTTGAGGAACTCCTCGATTTCGTTGCTGTACACGCTTCCAGATCGAAGCAACATGTCCTCGACTGACCGGCCATACGTCTCCGCGAGCACTCTCCGATTGTATCGCTGTGGATAATCGAGCCACTGGGCGTGAATGCCATGTTCGCGGAACCGGTCCACGACCAACTGCTTCGTCGTGGGGAATATCCGTGTAGCGCCAATGTACCGAACATCGATCAGCAATTCGGGCCGCCCAACCTCGAGCGACTCTACCTGTCCAGGTCCGTAGATCGACTCGAGTTGCTGGTGGAACGATGAGGACCGCTTTTTCCGGGTTGGTATTCCGTCGCCGTCGTCACCCATCCAGTCGGTCACTGAACCGCTGACGGAACCGATTATAGAAACGCTGCTGACGGCACCAACCGAACTGAGAAGCGCTCGACGAGATGATTGGGGATCTGATTCACTGTGACAACGGTTCCCCATCTCACCCGGACAGTGTGGGGATACTGAGTTAATAATTCGTCTGAACGATTTCGTGCTTTATGTCTCGCTGTATCGACTCGAGATTGGATGACGTCTCTGGGTGAGTTTGTTACTCAACAGTTGCTGTGAAACTGTCCGGGTGCGAGAATCGAACCACGGTCGTTCCGCTCGCGTTGCTCGCGTCACTCTCTGGTTCGATTCTCTGACGATTCCTTCGGCTCACGGATTTGTTCGCCGAAGGAAGTCCGGGTGCGAGAATCGAACCCGCGTCTCAGCCTCCACAAGGCTGAAGGATAACCACTACCCCAACCCGGACACGCTTACGTGCTTATGTAGGTCCGGTCAACCTAAAATACGTTACGACTCGAGGACGCCTCGCGTGTCTCACTGTCGCATACGACTCGAGCGCGTCGATCCGCCATCCGGAGTGTCGACCGGGACGTTTTTCGCCAACACGCTCGTAGGGACCACCAACGCGTGGCCATCACCGATAAGATCTACATCAAGAATCACCAGCAGTTGAGTTCCCAACTCGAGACCTCGATCCCGAAGGGGGCGTTCAAAGGCGCAACGCTGGACATCCTGTTTCAGGGCGAAGGCCTCGAGAAACTCGATGACGCAACCCAAGAACGGGTCCTCGACTTCTCGAGTGACTTCCTCGATTGTGGCTGTGACAACAATCCCTACTGTGGCTGCCCAGAGCGAAAGTTCATCCAGTATCTGCTCGAGTTGCGCGCACAGGGGATGGGCCCCGACGCAATCGTCGACGTGATGTCCGACGACTACATGGTGTATGCCTATCCCGGCGACGTACTCTCATTTCTCGATAACGGCGTCCGAACGCTCGAGGCGGCAGAAGGACTGGCAGGCGTTGATGGCGCAGACGACAAACAGGACGAAATTCGCCAGACAAAGCAGAATTTAGCGCGTTAGCGCAGTTGATAGGACTCGTCTTCTTCGTCTAAATCGTCGAGCAACAGGATTTCGTTCTGCTCGTCCTCGAGTCGGTCCTGTAACTCGGTGACGTAGGATTTGTACTCGTCCAACTGTTCGCGGAGATGGTCGGCCTCGAGTTCGAGGCGTTCGTGTTCGCGGATGAAACTCTTCGGCACTTCCACGGAGGGTGGAAACGCGATTTCTTCGCCCTCGCCGTCGTGTTCAATAGTTCCGCCACTGAGTTCGTCGTCGGGAACGACGGTTACCTGTCCGTCGTGGTCGACGAGCAGGTCGACGTAGTCTCGAAACACTGCAGAGAGGGAAATGTCACGCTCTTCGGCGATGTCTTGCAGTGACTCGAAGGCCTCCTCGCTGACGCGAAACGAGATCGTCTTGTTCTTGTTGCCCATTCGTCTCTCCCTGTTGGTGCGTGGTCCTGGTACTTAATCGTTCACGACGTGTTACGTGTTCCACGCGACGAGTGCACGCATTGTCGGGAGACTCACAACTCGCTTGCGGCTCGAATTGCTTCACAGCCGAACGTCACGACATCGCGATCAAGAGAACTCTGACGGAGGTCTGCCTTCGAGTACCACGCCCACGCGTCTTCGCCGACCTCACCGTCGGCCGGTGAGAGATCACGACTCGAGACCGTCGCGTAGTAGATAAGATCGATGTGTTGGTGGCCGACTCGGCCGTCGTGGACGTTGATGTCATAGAGCATGTGGTGGCGTGGCTGGGGGAGCGCTCGTCCGGCGGGCGAATCGACCGTCTCGGGATCGTCGAAGAGCGTGGGCTCGAGGCCGGTTTCTTCTCGTACCTCTCGAAGAGCGGATTCGTGTGGGAGTTCGTCGCGGTCGATGTGGCCGCCAGGCGGAATCGTTATCCCCAATCGCTCGTGTTCGTGCAGCGCCGTTGCGCCATCGTTGACGATGTAGACAGTCGTGGTGAAGTGACGCGTCGTCTCCATACGGGTACACGTCGGGGACTGGTGTTCAAACCGAGCAAACCGGAGTGAAACTGGACAGGGTCGGGTCGTCCGCAACGATACGTCAAACCACGCGATTGTGGAACGCCTCGCCGGACTCGAGTCGGCTCACATTCTCACGAACCAGATCACCGATATCTCGGAAGTAGTCCTCGGTAAATGCGGCACAGTGTGGTGTGACAATTACCTCGTCCATCGACCACAGCGGCGACTCCTCGGGGAGCGGTTCGGACTCGAAGACGTCCAGCGCCGCGCCCGCAATCGACCCGGACTCGAGGGCGTCGATCAACGCGGGTTCGTCAACGACCTGGCCGCGGCCGACGTTGACGAAGTAGGCGTCCGTGTCCATCGCCTCGAAAACGTCAACATCAATCAGATGCTCGGTCTCATCCGAGAGCGGCAGCGTCACGATCACGAACTCGGCGTTGGAAACGGCCTCGAGTAGGTCCTCGCTGGCGTAGATTTCCTCGAAACCAGGGACGGGGTCGGCGGAGCGACGAACACCGGTAACACGAACGCCGAGCGCACCGAGCACCTCGGCAACGCCGCTGCCGAGTGTGCCCGTGCCGACAACGCAAGCGGTCGTTCCGGGGAGGGTAAACGCCTCGTCCCACGCCGGGCGACCCCAGTGGTGCTCCTGCTGAGCGGCGACGTGTGTATGAAGCCGACGCGCAAACGCGAGCAGATAGCTCGCCACCGTCTCGCCGACAGATCGGTCGTGAATTCCCGTGCTATTGGTGAGCACAACATCGTGCTCGGCGAACGCCTCGAACGGGAAGCGGTCGACACCGGCCTGAATGGAGTGGACCCAGTCAACCTCGAGAACCTCCTCGCGGTGCTCGAGTGTGACAATTGCGTCACAGGCGGTGAGTTCGTCGTCGCCGACAACCTCGACTGCGACGGGTAATTCGGAAAGGTTCTCAACCAGTTCAGCGGGTGGAAAGACCAGCGAAACTGACTCGTGAACACCGATTCGCTCGAGGTCGAACTGCATAGTCGTCGATACGGCAGAGCTACGGTTGAACGTTTGTGTTCCCCACCACGGTATCGCCAACCGGCCGGTTCAGTCGGAATCGAATAAGGGGTCACTACGTGCTCAGGTCAGTTCGCTGTACGGAATTCGTACTGACGGGCTCTCCCGGTGCGAATCAGCCAGTCGAGACTCGTTTTCGCTGGGGCGTGGGTGTAGCTTTCCAATACGAAGAGTTCGTCTATCGACTCGATCCACTGGTCGTTTCCGCCTCGAGTATCCGCATCGGACAGACTTTGTGTGTTTCAGGCGACAGGATTCAGTCTGCATTTACTCCGACGAGTCCGGTGCTTGTCTCTCAATAACAAGGATACTGAATCGAGTTTCAGACTGATAGACATTCGTATGAAACGGCGCTCCTATCTCACGACATCGGCACTCGCAGTCACCGCGTTTTCGGGCTGTATCGGCGACTCAGCACAGAGCACACAAGACGAACCCCCCACCGATGATGACGACCGAGACAATGCCGATGGCGGCGAGGATACTGCCGGTGAAGATGACCCCGGTGACGATAGTACAGATGAAGCGGTGGGGATACTGGGTACCTTCGATGACTTCGAGGACCTCGGACAGTGGGAAGCGGTTACCGGCGACCTCGAAGCGGACACCGAGCGCACGTTTGAGGGTACGCAGTCCGCCCGCCTCCGATCGTCCGACGATGAAGAGCAGGTCATGATCAGACGGGCACTCTCGGAACCGATCGACATCCGCGGGGCCGCCCCCGCACTCGCGCTCGCGAGCGACGAGATGGCGAATCCAGTGATCCACCTCCGGGACGAAAGCGGGGACACTCTTCAGTTCAAACAGAACGTCCGCGAGGGCTACCCGTTCATCAGGCGGAACTTCGGGCACACGGACGTCAACGGCGACCCCGACCTGAGTGCGATCACCGAGATCGCGGTATCTGACTGGAGCGCCAGCCAGGCACGCGACGTCTGGATCGACGACCTCCACTTCGTCCCCCGGATCACCGAGGGCCGCGTGCTGCTCCAGTTCCAGGGCGGATACGAGACGGACTACACGCACGCGTATCCGATCATCGAAGAGTACGACCTCGAGGCGTCGACGTTCGTCCCCACCGACAGGATTCGGCCGAACGACTCGGCCGAGGGCAACCGGCTAACCGAAGCGCAACTCGCCGACCTCGTCGACGCCGGCTGGTCGCTTGGCACCGTTGGCGCACGCCATCAGCACCTCCACGAGGTCGACTCGGGCCGGCTCGAGTCGGACATTCTCTCCCCGCTCGAGTGGTTCGACGAGCGCGGCTACGACGATGCGCGATACTTCGCGTTCCCCGGCGGCCAGTTCGACCAGGAGATGCTCGATATCGTCGGCGACCACTACGACCTCGGCTTTTCGGGTCGCCACCGGGCTCAGGCGTACGCGACCAGCCCGCTTACCATCACTCGCATCTCGGGTGGCGTCGACCGGCGGAACCTCACCGCCGAGCAGATGATCGACGCAATCGACTGGACGGCGACCCACGGCGGACTCACAACGATCACGTTCTACGAGATGGACGACGACGACGCCGATGCGCTCGAGGAGACGGCTGCACACCTCTCAGAACTCATTGACGCGGGCGAGATCGAACTGATCACGCCGGCCGAAATCGCGGACGAGTTCGTCTATCGAGGGAGCGAGGAGACGGCGCCTTAGAAGCCTCGAGAACGCGGCTCGAGGGAAAGTGGTCGTCTCGAGGCGCTCGAAGCGGTGTCCACCATCTCGCACTCGTCCGTTTATGTTGTCTTGGTGAACAGAGGACGCGAATGTGGTGCGGAAGAGGAGTGAAGTCAGGGTTGTTGGGGCTGGTCAGCACAATGTGGCCACAGCGACAGAAAGATTACAAGAGAGCGTCTCTCAGCTTCACCAATGACCCCCAGACACCAAGCAGGGACGTGGGTTGGTGTCGGTTTGATCGCCTTCGGTGCATATCTGCCTTGGGTTGCCTCAAATCCGTTTGCATCACCTGACGAACTTCTCTTCCGACCAGTCGGACTCGATCCGGGATTCGAGATATGGGGATTTTTACTGGTTCCCCTTGCTACGCTCGCCTGTCTTGGATTACTCTTTCAGGTCCCCTGGATCAATACGGGGATGTTCCGTGGTTTTGTGGGGGCCACTGCGATAGTATTAGCCACCTCGTTTCTCGTTGAGTGGGGAATTAAAGGCTATTTCATCGCTGGAATCGGGGTCTACCTGACAGTTATCGGTGGGATCATGCTGGGTATTAGTGAACTCGTTCGCATGACGGGATCGACCCTTCCGAAGAGGCTTCACACTCTAATCAGTGAGCAGTTCGTGTGAGTAGGCCATTCACCTAATCGGTATGAAAACAAACACCGATCCCGTACTGCACCTGTCCTCTGCATTCAGCAACCAATTCTTGACAATTATTGGGGGAATTGACTACTAATATGATTTTTCCTGATTAGTACTGCTCGTTAGAGGGCACGGTCGAAATTGTGGATGAGACACGCACCGGCGAGTTCACGAAACTGTTTCCACCAGCGTCGTGACCGGACGAACGCACCGTCTCCTTGCGTAAGTCGAGAGCTCACCTTTCGCTCTGGCTCCGTTGGTCGCCGCGTTCAGTACCCAACCAAGCATCCCACGTGTTTTGCAGTGATGAGACCTTACGATGGGAGATCAGCGGGCGAATCACTCCGGGACGGGCGAACCGCAGTTCCCGTCAAAAAATGTGACCCCGTGTTACTCGAGATCGAAGCGAACGTCTGGTGGGTCGGACGCCAGACTCGAGTTAGGGATGATTCGACAGCCACACGGGTTGGCGTAGGCATCGCCGGGGCCGAGGACGACGGTCATCGCCCCTGCCTGGTCGTGGGGTGGCTGCGAGACTCGAGATGTGAGAGTCGCCTGTGATCGGCGACTGCGGTAGGTGGTGGTGTTAGTGCAACTCGACGGCCAGTTGACTGACCGGGGTAATTTTTATTATTCAGACGAAAGGAACGATATGCCCTCCACCCGACGAACCGTACTCGCCGCTCTCGGTAGCTCAGGAATTGTGCTCACTGCAGGATGTGTTAGGGATGAGAATCAACAGAACGACGAGGAGAGCACCGGGACCAACAACGGAGATGAAGATGATGAACAGCCACAGTCTGTTGCAGAAGATGAAGCCAGCGACGAACACGATTGTGACCCGAGCGGCGACATTCAGGTGTTCCCGGCGATAACGGTCCCTGATGGCGAGTCAACACTGGACGCAGAGGCTGATGGGCTTGTTGAGGTAGATTCAATTGACGGTGTTCTTGAGCAGGCATACGAAGCAGACAGCGAGGAGTTTCGGGATGAAATCAATCCGGCAGAGCAGACCCACCATGACAACAGGCTGGTTAATACGGCGACAGGGACTTACCCGACCAACATAGGTGTTGATGAAGAGGAAGTAGAGGCGAAAATTGATACGGGTGAGAATTTTGTACACTATCGTGGCCGAGACTACGTATTGGTGTATCGTGTAGCACTCTGCTAGCCTGTCTCGTCTCAATGAACTGGGCGAGTATTATCGCTCAATACACAACGCTACCGATCAGCTGCTGCATCCGTGACAAGATAAAATCACGAAAAGTCAACTGCTGAATATGGGACGCATAGTCAGCACGAAGACAGAGAGGCAGGATAGCGATGTACGAGTGGTTCTGTTATGCAATCTTGAGGAAACGCCATAACTAGTGATGAATGTAATTAAAAGCCACTAGTAGCCGCGATTCGTTCATAGGCGGGAGTTTTTCGTTTAAAGAAGGCAATCACTGTCGTGATTCGCTGATTGAACCATAAGCCACTATACTGAGCTTTTCACAATATTGTGGATATGGAAACAAATCGTACACCGACTCCCGAGTCGATTTTGAACCGTCCATCAAATCCGATCGGGTATCTCGCCATTGTAATGGCACTCATAACGGGTGTACTACATCTGGTGGCATCGACGAACGCGATCGAAATGAGCCTGCTACTCGCTGTTCTCTTTATTCTCAACGGTCTCGGTTTTATCGGTGGAGCTATTCTTTATGTGACCCAATTCTGGCGACGCTGGTTGTTCATTGTCGCGGCTCTCTACGCGATTGTAACGATTGTGGCACTGTTCCCGGTCCAAGGATGGGGTGTGGAAGCCTTCTACATGCAAGGCAATCTCAATCCACTCGCAGTGATCACAAAAGCTGCTGAAGCGGTGCTTGCAGTCTGTGCGATCTATCTGTATTTGGCCAGTGGTGAATAATCAGCGATCCGCACGGGGCACCGTGTGACTCGCTTTTGCATTCTTGCTCTACAGTCAGCAGACAAGTAGATGGCTCTCTGTATAGCGGAACGATGGTGGCTCAGTGAAAGGTATCATCACAAGGGGCTAAGCGGGGGTAACTTTCGTCATCGCCACCTACCGGGAGTAAGCGTGTCGGACGCAAAAAGCTCACGGACGGGAAATCGCCGTCCCGGACGCTACCAACCCTCGAGGTCGCGCAACTCCTCGGCGAGCGAGTTGATCTCGTCGGCCTCGAGCGTGCCGCGTTCGGTTGCAAACTGGCTGACGCAGTCGGCCGGCGTCACGTCGAACGTCGGATTCAGCACGTCGATAGCGGCGTCGCCGTCGTACACCGCCGATCGGTCGCCGGACTCGAGGTTGAGTTCTTCTCGGGTCGAGACCTTGTCCGTCGCGGCGACGACCGTCACCGGAATCCCCTCTCGAGCGGCGGCGATAGCGGCGGCTCGCGTCCCCGTCTTGTTTACTACCGCGCCGTCTGCTCGGATGGTGTCCGCGCCGACCACGACGCGGTCGACAGACTCGGTCGCGAGGACGTGGGCCACAGCCGCATCGGTGTGAACCGAAATCGGACACTCGAGTTCCTCGTCTGCGGCCAGTTCCTCCGCGACGGCGACGCCCTCCCGTGCAGGCCGGGATTCAGCGACGAACACCCGCGATGGCTCACCCTGGCGCAACGCCTCGAGGACGGTGCCCGAGCGCGAAAGCGTCAGCACCGACCCGTCGATAGCGTCGGCTGCCGTTGCCGCCGCATCATCATCGGCCGCGAGCGCGCGCTCGATTCCGGTGTGGGCTGCCTCGAGAACGGCGGGTGACTCGAGCAATCGGCTGGCGAGTTCGGCGAGTTCATCGCGCTCTCCGGCGGGGTCGGCGCTGGACTCACGGGTCCTCTGGTCGCCATTCCGAGGCGACTCCGTCGCCTCGCTCTCCTCGCGTTCTGCGACCAACAAGCCCGCGCGGTCGCGAAACACCTCGAGTGCGCGAACCGAGAGATACGCCGCGCCGTGGTCGTCGTCTGCGGTGATCGAGCGAACCGTTGGCGCGACGCGCTCGTAGGCCGTCCAGAGTTCGGGGACAGTCGGAATATCGGGGTCGACGCCCTCGAGCGCCGCCGTCGGCGACACCCACTCGAACGCGTCGTGTTCGTCGCTCAGTTCGATTTCGGGGTCGTCGACGGTGACATCGAAGAGGTAGGGATGAACCACCCACTCGCGGCCGTCCTCGAGCGCGTCGTCTTCGAACCGGACTAGCCGCCCGGATCGGACGAGCGAGACGGCGTCGTCCTCGAGGCCAGTCTCTTCGCGGAGTTCAACGCGAACCTGTTCGTCGGGATTGCCCTCAGCGAAGCCCGAGACGCCGCCCCACTGGCCCTGATAGGTGCCGACGGCGTCGCTGCGACGCAAGAGCAGTACCTCACCGCGGTGGCGGCAGAAGGCGGTGACGACGTGCGTTTCGTCGCCCGCTCCCGCTGAATCGTGCGCATCGCTCATACGCCGACCGACGGCGGCCGCGGGGGAATCGCTTTCGGGATTCGCCAGTGATACGCGATGTTCGACTTGTCTCCAGTCAGTACTCGAGCCAGTCGTCAATCAGGCTCGAGACGGGCCATCGTCTACGTGTCGGTACGTCGCTCGGCTCGAATCCAGTAGGGAAAACTCGGGAGCGCGAGGAGAAGCGCTGCGCCTGCAACAGGAAGTTGCCATTCGTCGGGAAACTCAGAGACGAACAGAACGAGCAACAGAGAGACAGACGCTGCGCCAGACGCAATCGTAACCATTCGCGGCGCGCCGCGAATCAACACGAGAATCGGCACTGAACAAAGCGCCAACGCCGCTAGTATTCGTCCTAATTCGAACATACGCGTTATACACCCATGAGTGAATATTAGATGGGCTGACACATATAGGTTCTCGAGACCGACAGTGCGTGAACTATACGCGGGTCGCGTTCGATGACCGAAGCATGACCATCGACACCACCGCCACCGACGCCCGAATCGGCGTCGACGTCGGCGGCACGTTCACCGACGTGGCGCTCTCCGTTGGCGACCGACTCGTCACCGCGAAAGTGCCGACGACCGACCCCCAGCATCGCGGCGTCCTCGAGGGGATCGACAAGGCCTGTGCCGACGCCGGCATCGAGCCCCACGAGATCGAGGGGTTCGCCCACGCGATGACCGTCTCGGTCAACGCCCTCCTCGAGCGCGACGGCGCGAAGACCGCGCTCGTGACGACCGAGGGCTTCCGGGATGTCCTCGAGATCGGCCGCCAAAATCGGCCGCATCTGTACGATCTCGAGGCCGAAAAACCCGAGACGCTTGTTCCACGTGAACGTCGGTTTGAACTCGACGAGCGGACGACGACCGACGGCCTCGAGCGCGCGGTCGATCCGGATGCGGTCCGCGACCTCGCAGCGACCATCCGCGAGCGCGATATCGAGTCCGTCGCCGTCTGTCTGCTGCACTCCTACGCCGACCCCGCGAACGAACAGGCCGTTGCCGAGGTTCTACGCGAGGAACTCGAAGTCCCGGTTTCGGCCTCCCACGAGGTGCTCGCGGAGTTTCGCGAGTTCGAACGCACGTCGACGACGGCGGTCGATGCCTACGTGCGACCGGCAATCGACGACTACGTCGGCCGACTGGTCGAGCACGCACGCGAGGACGGACTGCCAGCCCCGCGAATTATGCAGGCAAACGGCGGCATCGCAGATCCCGAAACCGTCCGTGAACATGCCGTCACGACGGTTCTCTCCGGTCCCGCAGCAGGCGTCGTGGGCGCAGGAGCGACAGTCGACGCAGACGAGCGCGGTGCAGAGAGCAAGGATGGGGTCTCGCTCGAGGGGCTGGTCACCTTCGATATGGGCGGCACCTCGAGCGACGTGAGCCTCGTCCGCGACGGGCAGGCGGAACGGACCACGGACGCCGAAATCGACGGCATTCCGATCCGAACGCCGATGGTCGACGTGAACACCGTCGGCGCGGGCGGTGGCTCGATTGCCTGGGTCGACGGCGGCGGCGCGCTCCGGGTTGGCCCCCGCTCTGCGGGTGCCGATCCGGGGCCAGTCTGCTACGGCAACGGCGGCACCGAGCCGACCGTCACCGACGCAAACGTCGTCCTCGGCTACATCGGCCCCGAAACCGCACTGGGCGGTGAGATAACTCTCGACATCGACGCTGCCCGCGAGGCCCTCGAGCGACTCGCAGACGAAGCCGACTTAGACGGCGCGCTCGAGGCCGCCCGCGGCGTCTATCGCGTTGCGAACGCGACGATGACACGAACAATCCGCGCGGTGACGGTCGAACGCGGCCACGATCCGCGCGAGTTTGCGCTGGTGGGCTTCGGCGGCGCGGGGCCGATGCACGCCACAACGCTGGCCGATGCCCTCGAGATCGGGCGCGTCGTCGTCCCGCGACCCGGCGGCGTCCTCTCTGCGTTCGGTCTGCTGGCGGCCGACGAGAGCTACGACGCCGTTCGGACGGTCGGCTCACAACTGGATGCTGCAGAGTCAGAGACACTCGAGGCCGTCTACGACGACCTCGTCGCGGACGTGCTCACAGAGGCCTCGGACCCCGACGCCGCACAGGTCGAACGCGCTGCGGACTGTCGCTACGCCGGCCAGAGTTTCGAGTTGATCGTTTCCGTCGATGAGTCACTCGATCTCGAGACCGTCGCCGAGCGCTTCCATCAGGCTCACGAGCGCGCCTACGGCTATGCACTCGAGGAGGCAATGGAAATCGTCAACCTGCGCGCGACGGCAACGGTTCCGGGCGAGGAACCGACCATCCACCACGACGGCGCGGGCGACGCACGCGTCGGAACGCGCGAGGCGTACTTTCCGGAAACCGGCGACGACTCCCGAGAAACCGCGGTCTACGACCGTGATCGACTCGAGGCGGGAGCAACGCTCGCGGGGCCGGCAATTCTCGAGCAGGCCGAAAGTACGACCGTCGTCCCGCCGTCGTGGACGGGCGAACTGCTGGCCAACGGGACGCTCGTTTTGACTCGTGCGGACGAGACGGAGGTGGGCGACCGATGACCGAACGCTCATCAATCGATCCGGTGACGCTCGAGGTCTTGCGAAACCAACTCGAGAGCGTCGCCGAGGAGATGGGCCAAACGCTCATCCGGGGTGCGTACTCGCCGAACATCAAGGAACGCCGGGACTGCTCGACGGCGCTGTTCGACGCCGAGGGCCGGATGATCGCCCAGGCCGAGCACATTCCGGTGCATCTGGGGGCGATGCCCGCGGCCGTCGACGCGGTCCTCAAGTGCGACCCCGAACCGGGCGACGTGTTCGTGCTCAACGACCCGTTCGCGGGTGGGACGCACCTGCCGGACGTGACGATGGTCTCGCCGCTGAGCGTCGGTACGGACGGCGAAGAAGGCGACGCGAGCGAAATCGTCGGCTACGCCGTCTCCCGCGCCCACCACGCAGACGTTGGCGGGATGACCCCCGGAAGCATGCCCGCCGGCGCACAAGAGATCTACCAGGAGGGACTCCGATTGCCCCCAACGCGACTCGTCGCGGGTGGTGAGACACGCGAGGACGTACGCTCGCTGATCCTCGCGAACGTCCGCAATCCACGCGAGCGACGGGCCGACCTCAGAGCCCAGCGAGCCGCAAACGAACGCGCCAGCGAGCGCCTCGAGAGCCTCATTTCCGAACACAGCCGCGAGACAGTTCTCGAGGGTTTTTCCGCCGTCATCGACTACTCGCGCGAGCGAATCGAATCGGAACTCGAGGCACTGCCAGATGGCACCTATCGGGCGACCGACGTGCTCGAGGGCGACGGCGTCACCGACGAAGACATCGAAATATGCGCAGCGGTGACGGTCAACGGCGCGACACTCGAGGTCGATTTCACGGGCACGGCCGACCAGCTCGCGGGTAACTGTAACGCGCCACTCGCGGTCGCAACAAGCGCGGTCTACTTCGTCGTGCGCTGTCTCACAGATCCCGAAATCCCGCCGAACGAGGGGTGTTACGAGCCCGTTGACGTGCACGCACCCGAGGGAACTCTATTAAATCCTGAGCCGCCAGCCGCCGTGGTCGGCGGCAACGTCGAAACCAGCCAGCGCGTGACGGACGTGGTCTTTGCCGCACTCGCACAGGCCGCACCCGACCGCGTGCCAGCGCAGGGCCAGGGAACCATGAACAACCTCACTATCGGCGGCCGTGACGGCTCGTTTACCTACTACGAGACCATCGGCGGCGGCTTCGGCGCACGCCCCGACAAAGACGGCATGGATGGCGTGCAGGTCGGCATGACCAACACCCTGAACACGCCCGTCGAATCCCTCGAGGCCGAGTACCCACTTCGGGTCGAGCGCTACGCGCTGCGCGAGGGAAGTGGCGGCCGCGGCCGATTCCGTGGCGGGATGGGCATCGAGCGCAGCGTCACCCTCGAGTCAGATGCGACGGTTTCGTTGTTGACCGAGCGCCGCCGTCACGCACCGAAAGGCGTCGCGGGCGGCGAAGACGGCGCAGTCGGCGAGAATCTAATCGACGGCGAGTCCATGCCCGCGAAGACGACCGTCGACGTGGAGGCGGGGACCACAGTGACTGTGCGGACGCCCGGCGGCGGCGGACACGGAGAGCCTGAAACGGACGAGGAGTGAGGGCTCGAAGAGACGAGATTCGCGGCCGTTACGCCCGTAGGTACGTGACGAGTTGATCGACCGTTTCATCCAGCGGTCCAGAGTCGATGCGGCCAAACCACTCTCGAATATCGCTGTGCGGTAGTGAGACGACTCCCCACGGGACGAGAAAGCTCTGCTTCGGGAGCCCACCCTCGAGAAAGTCGTCGTTGGTAACCGGAATCGTTTCGTCGTACCATGTTTGGGTTGTGAACGTTACTGCAACGTACTGTTCACCATCGAATGGATGCGCATCAGTGTTGAGTATGACGAAGGGACGGCTCGTTTTCTCCTCATTAAACGGATCGCCTGCCTCGACTACATCACCGCGTTCGTACTTCATTCCGTCTCGTCCTCACGCTCGGCCGGATGCGATCTATCAGCACTGGCGGCGCGCCATGCATCCATGTCCTCGGAACCGAGGGTATCGTTCAGTGTCTCGAGGCTGCGGCTGAAATCGACGGCCGACCGAATCCGTTCTTGATCACCGGCGGCCCAGTACGGTGGCTTGTGCCGGACGAGGTCGCGCTCTTTCAGTCGACTGAGTACTGCACTGACAGCATTTGGGTCGATATCCGTTGTGTCGGCTATCTCTCGCCGACGAAACGCTTTATCATCGTTAGACAGGAGAAACGAGAGTATTTGCTCTGCGTTCGTCGTTCCAGAATCGAATTCAGACTCTCGTTCGAACGTCTCGATATCGATCGGCATGTATCAGTATACGTGTTTGGAACGTATGGCTGTTTTCCTGTTTTTGATGGTTGTCTCCTAGAGTGCCAACAGCAACTAGTCACACCTGTTCTGGAGATGCCGGTGACGGTGCCCTTTTGACGCCGCTCGCCCACCCTCCGGTATGGAACTTACGCCAGTGACGGACCTGCCCGAGATCCGTCCCGGCGACGACCTCGCCGCACTGATCGCGGACCGGGCCGGCGACGACCTCGAGTCAGGCGACGTACTCACCGTCGCGAGCACAATCGTCTCGAAAGCCGAGGGGCGCGTGGCAGACCTCGAGGAGTACCCAGTCAGCGCGCGGGCACAGGAAATCGCGGATACAATTGGCGACCTCACGGACGAGGAGAAAGACCCGCGATTCGCCCAGGCGGTGCTCGAGGAGAGCACCGAACTCCTGATCGACTGTCCGTTCTTGCTCACCGAAACCCGGTTTGGCCATATCTGCGTCAACGCGGGGATCGACCAGTCGAACGTGCCGGGACACGACCTGTTGCTCCTGCCGAAGCGACCGGCGAAAAGCGCCGAGCGCATTCGCGAAGGACTCGCGGAACACGGCCACGACGATATCGCCGTAATCGTCACGGACACCTGCGGCCGCCCGTTCCGCCACGGCCAGCGTGGGGTTGCACTCGGCTGGGCAGGCATGCCCGCGAGCCGTGACTGGCGCGGCGAGGTGGACCGTGACGGCGACGAACTCGAGGTCACGGTTCAATCCGTGGTCGACGAACTCTCCTCGGCGGCGAATCTGGTAACTGGTGAGGGCGCAGACGGCGTACCCGCCGTCGTCGTCAGCGACTGGGAGTTCGGCGATCTCGAGGGCAGCGACGAACTGTTCCGCTCGGTTGAGGACGACCTCGTTCGGCAAGCGCTTCGTGAGTGGGACTGGAAGGGTGGTGCCTAATGGCGGGCAAGAACACACAGACCGACGGCGACGCACCGACCTGGGGCATCGAACTCACACCCGAGCATCCACTCGAGGAGATTGCCGAACTGGCCGCGCTCGCCGAAACGGAAGGGTTCGATCTGGCGCTCTCGAGCAGCCACTACTTCAATCGCGATCCGTTCGTTGCGCTCTCGCAGATGGCAAGTGCAACCGACGACATTCGGCTGGGTCCGGGTGTGGTCAACCCCTACGAGACCCATCCCGTACGACTCGCTGCACAGGCGGCGACGATTGACGAGGTCAGCGACGGGCGCGGCGTCTTCGGCATCGGCGCTGGCGACCGCTCCGCGCTATCGAATCTCGGCGTCGAGCACGACCGGCCACTCCGGCGCGTCCTCGAGACGTTCGATGTTGCACGGGACCTCTGGGCGGGCGAGACAGTCAGTCACGACGGTACTTTCACCGCAAAAGACGCCTCGTTGAATCTCGAGGCGTGCGAACTGCCGGTCTACGTCGGCGCGCAGGGACCACACATGCTGCGGATGAGTGCGAAACACGCCGACGGCGTCCTGATCAACGCGGCGCATCCGCGCGATCTCGAGTGGGCGGCGGGTCAGATTGAGCAGGGACTCGAGGAGCGACCCGAAGAACACGGTGCGTTCGAATCACTCGCATTCGCGTCGGTCAGCGTTGCCGCCGCCGAAGACGAGGCACGCGAGGCAGCTCGCCCGCCCGTCGCCTTTATCGCGGGTGCAGCGGCCGAACCAGTACTCGAGCGCCACGAAATCGACCGCGAAGCCGCCGAGGCAGTGAGCGACGCCTTGGAACGGGGCGAACTCGGCGAGGCGTTCGGCTGCGTCACACCCGAGATGATCGACGCGTTCTGTATCGCGGGGACCACGGAGACGGTGGCCGAGCAGTTCGAAGCCGCCCTCGAGTTCGTCGACGGCATCGTCGTCGGCTCGCCGATTGGGCCGGACCTCGAGGACGGGATCAAACGCGCGAGCGAGGCGCTCGAGCGTGCAAACGAGCGATGAAAATCCGAGCGGTGGGCGTCAGTTCGACGTAAAGAGGCTGCCGACGGCACCGAGGGTCAACACGCCGAAGACGCCGAGCGAGAAGACGACAAGGAGCGTCCCAACGAGGACGAGCAGCGGTGCAAGGCCATCGCCCATTGCGACTTCCATGAAGTGTTCGTTCATCTCAATGATGTTGTCGATGATGACGTTGAGTGGAACGGTGGTGTCCATGTGTAGAGGTTGCAAACGATGGTACTTGGCGGTGCCGGTCCAGACTCGAGGATGTGCCCGTGCACGCGCACCAGACGACCACGGCATGCCGGTGGTCCTAAACGCGATCCGTTCATCTGTGAGTGTATGAGCGATGATGCACGACTCTCCGATTTCAGCCGTGAGCCAGCAGAGTCTGGAGACGACTCAGGCGAGGACGAAAACGAAAACGAGAGCGACGCGGAGCCG
The DNA here is from genome assembly GCF_011043775.1 of Natronolimnobius sp. AArcel1. Lineage (NCBI taxonomy): Archaea > Methanobacteriati > Methanobacteriota > Halobacteria > Halobacteriales > Natrialbaceae > Natronolimnobius > Natronolimnobius sp. AArcel1. Next base: position 527,208 of record NZ_JAAKXY010000004.1, read on the forward strand.
ATGAGGTCATCAGTAGAGAGCGACTCGGCGAGTGCACTTGCGACGTACGCCTGGGGCGAGTACGTCTGTGCTCGCTGTGAGACGGACAGTGAGCGCGTCTGGAAAGACGATGACGTGTTCGTCTGCCCAGACTGCAAAGACTGGTAGGAAGCGTCGAAACCGGGAGAAGTGACGCGGTCCGGCTTAGTTCTCGAGGGCCTGACTGCCTTCGCGAAGGCCGCGCATGTAGCCGATGGCGAACAGCCGACCGAGCATGTGGTAGCCAGGGTTCGAGTTGTCCTCGCCGGCCATCGTCGGGACGTGGTCGGGACGCATCGGCACGTCGTCATCGACGTGGGTCTCGTAGGCGTGCATGGCGGCGAACATGTCCGTCGGGCCGTCATCGTGCCAGGTTTCAACAAAGCGGTCGCGGTCACCCTCCACGTCGCGGAAGTGGATGAAGTTGATCTTCTCGCCGAAGCGTTCGATCGTCTCAGGGATGTCGACGCCCATCGCAGCGAAGTTGCCCTGACAGAACGTGATCCCGTTGTGCTCGCTGTCGTAGCTATCGACCACGCGCTGGTAGGCCTCAGGGCTGTTGATGATGCGTGGCATGTCGCCAAGCGATTCGCGGGGCGGGTCATCAGGATGGAGCCCGAGTTTGACGCCGGCTTCTTCGGCGACTGGCGTGACCTCCTCGAGGAAGTACTCGAGGGCCTCCCAGAGCTGGTCGGCGGTGACGTCGGCGGCCTCGCGGTGGTCGGGTGAGCCGAGTTTGTCGTTGTCGAAGCCGGTGACGTAGGAGCCGCCGCGGGACTCGAGGTGGGCTTCGGTGCGCGCCCAGCGGGTGCCGGCCATCCAGTCGTAGCAAACGACTGGGATGCCGACGTCGCCACAGTCCCGCAGGAACTGTTTGAACACCTCGATGTCTGCATCGCGGCCCTCCTCGCCGAGGCGGACGCGATCCGGGATCGGGACGCTGCCTTCGATGACGTCGATGGTGAGGCCGGCGTCGACGAACCAGTTTTGCATCGCTCGAAGTTCGTCGTATGTCCACTGACTCTGGTTGTCGCCGATTTCGAGAGTGTGGACGACGACGCTGTCGACGCCGAGTTGTTTGGCCTGCTGCCAGCGCTCGTCTGGCTGGCGCGGCAGAATAAGGGATGGTGTGACCATAGCGAGCGATTTGAGTCCGCTTGTATATATCTTACCAAGCGCGAGAGTCGCTGAGTGAAGCAAGCCGTCTCTGCGACAGCACCGTAGGTGACTAGATGTGTAGGGACCAGCGTTTTTTCCGACACGCAATTGTACACGGTATGGACTTTCGGGAGCCGGAAACGCTCATTCCAGCGGCCGTCGAAACACTCCCGATCAATTTTGCCATCCTCGATAGCGATGGGACGATCCTGTACACGAACGACGCCTGGCAAGCGTTCGGCGAGGCTAACGACATCGACATTCGGCCCGATACAATCGGGACTAACTATCTCGAGATCACCAGACAGGCGGAGACAGAGACGGCACAAACGGCAGCCGCCGGGTTAGCCGAGATTCTATCGGGCGAGCGAGAACTCTTCGAACTCGAGTATCCGTGTCACTCGCCCGAAACGCAGCGGTGGTTTCTCATGCGGGCAGCGCAGTTCACCGAGGATGGGCAGCGATTCGTCGCTGTCGCACACTTCGATATCACTGATCGCTACCAGTACCAGCGGCAGTTAGAAGCGTCCAACGAGCGCCTCCAGCAGTTCGCCTACGTCGCCTCCCACGACTTACAGGAGCCACTCCGGATGGTCACGAGTTACCTGCAACTGCTCGAGCAGCGGTACGCCGACGAACTCGACGAGGATGCCGAGGAATTCATTGAGTTCGCCGTCGACGGTGCCCGACGGATGGAAGCTATGATCGAGGGACTGCTTGCCTACTCCAGAGTTGAAACGCAGGGGGCATCCTTCGATTCGGTTGCGCTCGAGGCCGTGTTGGACGATGTACTGACCGATCTCGAGATTCAGATCGAAGAAACCGATGTTGAAATCACTGCCGAGTCGTTGCCGACCGTCAACGGAGACCCCAGCCAACTTCGTCAACTCTTCCAGAACCTGTTAGATAACGCCATCACGTACAGTGGTGAGCAGACGCCACAGGTGTCGATTAGCGCCCACCGTGAAGGAGACGAGTGGGTCATTTCGATCAGTGACGAGGGAATTGGTATTGATCCGGACGAGACGGACCGGGTGTTTGAGGTGTTCCAGCGACTCCACAGCCACGAGGAGTACAACGGGACAGGAATCGGCCTCGCACTCTGTAAACGGATCGTCGAACGACACGGGGGCGAGATCTGGGTTTCCTCTGCCCTCGGCGACGGCTCGACGTTCTCGTTTACGCTGCCAGCGGCGGACGCGTGATCGCTGGCTTGAGGCCCGTTCCTGTCGCCTTTCAGTAGTCAATCCCAGAGAGGCGGTCGACTTTCGGATCGGTAAAGACATCCTTTTCGTCGACGCTTGTCGAAGAAAACTCCGAAATGACGGCTCCTTCATCGTGGCCTTTGAACCAGTGGTTCGTATCCGGCGGAATCGTATACTGATCGCCGGCCTCGAGGACGATTTCCTTTGCAGCAGTATAGTGCTCCTCGCGCGACGGCGGTTCGACGGTCGGCTCGTCGGTCGGTTCGCCCTCGACGAACAGCGAGACGGTGCCCGCACGACAGCGGAACGTCTCCTGTTTTCCGGGCGTGCCGTCAAACGGCGGATGACGGTGCTCGGGACAGGTCTGGCCAGGCAACTGGACGAGTTCTTTCGCACAGTAGCGATCCGTGTTGACGTAGGTGTGGATCTGTGTGCCGATGGTCTCGAGGTCATTGAAGCCGAAATCGACGACCTCGAGGTCGGACTGTTCGTCTTCGGTCAGGACGATGCCGGCATCTGCGATGAGGTCGAGTGCGCGCTGTTTGACGGTTTCTCGTGTGGGATCGGCGGTCATCGGGTATGACTCGCACGGATATCACAAAAAAGCCGGCGGGTTCGCCTGCGTCAATTGTGGCGCGAACGATCCGAGCCCGTCACGTGTGCCCCGAACATTTATATTTTAGTCGTGGGTCTAGTGACATGCAATGGCGAAAGGTACGGTCGCATTCTTCAACGACACTGGCGGTTACGGTTTCATCGAAAGCGAGGATTCGGACGACGACGTCTTCTTCCACATGGAAGACGTCGGCGGACCCGATCTCGAGGAAGGCCAAGAAGTCGAGTTCGACATCGAGCAGGCCGATAAAGGCCCACGCGCGACGAACGTCGAACGACTGTAAGCTGAGTTAGTCGAGGTATCGTTTTCTGATCATTACGAACCCGCAGCATCAGCGTTCTACCGGTAGTTGACGGTGTGAAACGATACGAAGTGGCACATCGCTCTCACGCACTCGGTGACGAGTGGCTTGAATATATGGGTCGGCAATTGCAGCGTTCAAATACATAGGTTGACACAAGGCATATATTTACCAACCCCTGAAACGGAGACAGACGACCAGTGTTATCGATGTGCCGTCTATCCAGCCGACCGCCCTCCTCGAGTTGGTACTGCGCCGATGACTGACCCAGATCCGACACCTGCGTCGCCACACGCCGGGGCTGAGAGTGCAACCGCCGAGTTTCGCGGAGCGGAAGCCACTGACAGCGACGACCCGCTTTCGGTGGCCGAGGTTGCCGCGCTTCGTGACGACATCGAAGCGAACGTTTCACAGGTTATTGTCGGCCACGAGGACGTCATCGAGCACGTTACAATCGCGTTGCTCGCGCGCGGACACGTCTTACTCGATGATGTTCCCGGCGTCGGCAAGACAATGCTCGCGCGAGCAATTGCGACCTCGATCGACTGTACGTTCCGGCGTGTGCAGTTTACACCCGATCTGTTACCCACGGACGTAACCGGCGTCAACGTTTTTAATCAGAAAGACCGCGAGTTCGAGTTCCAACCTGGTCCCGTCTTCGGCAACATCGTCCTTGGCGACGAGATCAATCGTGCGCCACCGAAGACACAATCCGCCTTACTCGAGGCCATGGAGGAACGCCAGGTCACCGTCGACGGCAACACACACCCGCTCCCGGATCCCTTTACTGTGATCGCGACACAGAACGCCGTCGAGCCGAATCAGACCTACGCGTTGCCACTGGCGGAACTCGATCGGTTCATGAAGAAGCTCCATCTCGGCTATCCGACGCCCGAGGAAGAAGCCGAGTTGCTCGGGCGAACCATCGGCGATCATCCGATCGACTCACTCGAGTCGGTTACTGACCGCGAGACGATCGTTCGCGCACGCGAGACCGTTGCGAACGCCCGCGTCGCCCAACCGGTCAGAGAGTATGCGACGCGGCTCGTCGGCTACACGCGTGAACAGGCACGCATCGGTGTCAGTCCACGCGGAACGATTGCGCTGCTGCGTGGCGCACAGGCTCGCGCTGTCACAGACGGCCGAGAGTACGTCCTCCCCGACGACGTTCAGGCCGAAGCGCCGGCCGTCCTGAGCCACCGGATTCGCGTCGATGACCACGACCGCGATGGGGCCACAATCGTCAGCGAGGCCCTCGAGCGCGTCGCCGTCGAGGCCCCCGACCAGTAACAGTACCGAGACCCACCATGCGATTGACCTACAGAGGCTGGACCGTCCTCGCTGTCCTTGTCGGTGCGTTTGCGCTGAGTTGGCACCACGGGCCGCGGGCGTTAAACGCCGTTGTCACCCCACTCGTGGTCGTTTTCGTGACTGGTGTGCTTTTGACGGTTCGCGTCGATCGCCCGGCCGTCCACCGACAGCGAGTCGCCGATGGCGCTGTCGGTGAAACCCGATCGGTCGCGTGTCGCCTCGAGTGTGGTGGCACTGTCTCTGCGGATATCGTCGAGACGGTCGGCGACGGGCTTTCGCTGGTAACGAACGGCGATACTGCTGCCGGGACCAACGCTGACACCGTGTCAGTCTCAACAACGATCAACGGCACGGAGACCCTAACCTACGATATCGACCTCGAAGAACGCGGCGAGCGGGTTGTCGGTCCGATGACGATCACCGTCTCGGACGTCTTCGGGCTGATCACGCGCACGTTTGCATACACAGAGACGACGACAGTGCTCGTCTATCCCTACATTTACGACCTTCACAGCGAGACGACCGGCGATCTTCACGCCATCGAAAACGCCGCGGGCGCACCAGATCGCGAGGAGTTCGACCACCTGCGTGAGTACGAACGCGGCGACTCGCTCCGAGACGTTCACTGGAAGTCTGCGGCCAAGCGCCCCGGCGATGACCTCGTTGTCACCGAGTATCGCGACGACGGCGCGGCTGGGTCGATCACAATCGCTGCCGAGTGTGACGACCACTCTGAGCAGTTTGCCCGCGCCGTTGCCAGCGTTGCAGCTTACCTGCTCGAGCACGACCGACAGGTTGGACTGACCGTCGATGGCACGCGACTGACGCCGGGGACGACTCACAGCCATCGACGCGAGCTACTGAGCGTCCTCGCGGTCGCGAGGGGCGAGGAACTGACGGATGGCGACCGAGAGGCCGCAGATATCCGCATTACCGGCGACTGGCGAGAGATTCGCGTCGAAACCGATGAGCGAACGATTCCGTTCCCACGATTGATACATCCACGCGAGCGCGACCGTGCTCCCGGCTCAACAGATCGCACTCGAGAATCGGGGGTGATCGCGTGAGTACCGAATCTGGGTCACCAAGCACCAACTCGAGCGGGAGCGAGCGCTCGGTCACGATCGGAACGGACGGTGAAATTGAGGCCGAAACGTTCCGACTGCTTGCACTCGGCTGTGTGCTCGTGTTGACGGCAACGTACGTGAGCGTCTTGCGCGATGTCACGCGCGTCGTCGGCGGCACGCAGTCATTGTTCATGCTCGTCGCTGTCATGCTCGTCGTTGCAACAGTTCTCGCCCGGCTGATCCGCCCGCGAACGGCACTCCTTGCGGCGCTCATCGCGGCTGGGGCCGGCTTTGGCTACTATCTCGAGGCCAGCGGCGTCGGCGTGGGGGTGCTCACCGAGGCAACTGGCGACCTGCTTGGCGACGTGTTGTTGCTCGCGACCGGCCTCGAGATCATGCGGATGGTCGAGGCTGGTCTCTGGACGCTTGGCTTTGCGCCCGGCCCGGTCTTTCTCTCGTGGTATCTCGCCATGCGCGGCCGGTACGGCCTGAGTGTGCTTCCCGGTGGCTTTGCACTGCTATTTCTCGTGCTGACCGGCGATGCCGGGACGGGCGTGACGCTGCTCGGCGTGCTCGCTGCGATCGGTGCCGTCGGCTTCGGCGAACTCGAATCCCGCGGTGGGGCGATTGCACAGGCGGATCTGCTTGCGGTCCTGTTCGCAGTGATTATTGTCCTCTCGCTGTCGGTGACACTCGTTCCCGGCGGTGAGACGACGCCCGATGCGGTCAGTGGAAGCGGCGCTGAGACCGGACAGAGCACACTCGAGGGAACGATCGACTCCTCGCCCGAGCGCTCCGGGATCAGCGGGTCAGTCGAACTCTCGCCCGAAGTTCGGTTTACCGTCGAATCACCACAGGAGTCGTACTGGCGAACCGGAGTCTATGACCGGTATACTGGTGACGAGTGGGTTCGCTCGGGCCAACAGTCACAGGACTTCGACAGCCTCGAACCACCAGCAGGGACGGCAACAGTAGTCCCCCACCGCGTCACCGCTGAGACAGAACTGGATGTCATGCCAGTCGCACCGCAGTTGGTTGGACTCGAAGACGAGGCCGCCCAATACGCTGACCTCTCTGAGCACGACCAGCCACATCCGTCCACGACGCTGCTCGAAGGCGACCAATACATCGCAGAAAGTGCAATCCCCAACGACGACCCGACGACGTTGAACGCTGCCGGAACTGCCTACCCCGAGGACGTGACAGATCACTATCTGCAGACACCTGAAACGCTCTCTGATGAGTTCCACGCATACACCGCCGACATCACAGCGGATGCTGAGACGCCGTACGAAACGGCGACGGCCATTGAACAGTACCTGCGAACGTCGAAAGACTACTCACTCGAGGTCGATAGACCCGATGGCGATGTCGCCGATGAGTTCCTTCTCGAGATGGACGAGGGCTACTGTGTCTACTTTGCGACGGCGATGACCCAGATGCTTCGCAGCGAGGACATCCCCGCACGATACGTCTCGGGCTATACGAGCGGCCAGGAGGTTTCAGAGAACGAGTACGTTGTCCGCGGATTGGACGCCCACGCCTGGGTTGAGGTCTACTTCCCAGACCATGGCTGGGTCGAGTTCGAACCGACGCCACCAAGTGACCGAGACCAAACCCACGACGCCGAGCTCGTAGACGCACGAAACACCGGACAAACCGATATCGACACTGACGAGAGCGAGGATGTCCCGATCACCGACGACGAAGACAGTCTCGAGGAGCCAAACGTGCCGGACGGCCAAGACGAGCACTCGGAAAACGAGTCCGAAACCGATCCTGATGACCCCGAATCAGAGGAGGAAGCGAACGAAACGGATCCCGAAACAGCACCGGAGGAGGAAGAAACTGAGGGTGAGAACACCTCACAAGAGGAATCCGAAGCTGGCAGCGGCGCTGCAGGCGAACACGGCAGTGCGACCGACACGGCCGATCACAGTTTGGCCGAGCGAATTTCACTGACACGCGAGACTGCCGCGCTCCTGGCCGTCATGCTGTTCGGGGTCGTCGCTGGTGTCCACCGCATCGATGCGACGACTCGGCTTCGACGCACCCTTGGCCTGTACTGGCACGGCCGCCGAACCGAGCCCACCCGTGACGCCGAGCGCGCGTTTGACCGACTCGAGGGCTTACTCGCCCGCGACTATCGTCCGCGTCGGCCGTCAGAGTCACCGCGCCAGTACCTCACAGCGCTGTCAGCGACCGAGAATACTGACTCCACACTGGCCGACGATGAGCGGACTGCGAAGGTTCTCGAGTGTTACGAGCGAGCCGTCTACGGGGCTGGCATCACCCATGCAGAGGCGACCGCCGCGATCGAGGCAGTCGACGGACTTGCTCGAGAACGGCTGCCCGGAATCGGCTCTCGGTCGCCCCCTCCGGACGAGTAACTCGCTCTCACCGCGCCGAGAGTGACAATAGACTCCAGCGAGGACTCGAGGAACACCGTCGTGACGGATGGCTCATAACAGAACGCACTCGAGCGTGATCTTCCCGATAGTGTTTAATATGTCCATTTCGTACCATGGAACGTAATGTCGGAAGTCTGCTCGACGTGCGGGCTGCCCGAGGAACTCTGCGTCTGCGAGGACGTGGCCAAGGGGCAACAGCAACTCAATATCCGCATTGACGAGCGCAGATACGGTAAAGAGGTAACGATCGTCGAAGGATTCGACCCGAAGGATGTCGATCTGGACAGTCTCTCGTCGGATCTCAAATCAAAGTTCGCCTGTGGTGGCACCGTCGAGGACGGCCAAATCGAACTCCAAGGCAACCACACCGGCCGCATCGAAGAATTCCTTCGGGATCGCGGCTTCAACGTTGCATGAGCCCGTGATGATCTGAGACGACTTCCGAACTCCAGATCGCGCCTCGACTCACTAACTACCGCGTTTTCACACACGCAATGCTCGAGTGACAACCCTACCTGAACCGCTTAGAATGGGGATTCAGGACCCGACTCTGATGCTGCAGCGTCGTCTGCTGTGTCCTTGACGAGGCCATACTTCAACCCGTACTCCTCGAGACCGCCAGCCATGCTCTCGACGGTGGCGTCGGCACTACCCTCATAGGAGCCGATCAACTGAGCGGCCTGAACGCTGGCTTTGCCGTGTGGGCAGACAGTGATGATTCGGTCTGCGTCTGCGAACTCATCGACGCGACTCGTGAGTTCCTGAAACGGGACGTTCTCGCTCCCAGGGATATGGCTGTGTGCAAAACTCGTCTCATTGCGGATATCGACAATGCGAACGGACTCATCCGTCTCGGCCTCGAGCAGGTCGTTGACCTCGTCAGTGCTGATTTCGCCGTCCATTTAGTCCGTCTTTGAACGCGGAGTGAATAAGCCCACGGGTCCCGCGCGGTCTCACAACTCTTTCAGTGACAACAGTAAAAGCCGGTGAAAAACCGGCAACTCCCCGACAGATGATCGGAGTTGGCAGGTGGTGTCGTGTCAGCGGCTGTCCACCGCTGAATCGGCCCGCACGGTGTCAGCGCCGAGAGAATCAATCCATCTCTCGGATACGCGTGACGACGGACCGCGTGTGTGGCGAGGATACGGCCGCGTGTCGAACGGTTGGGCAACGACAGCGGACCCCCATCCCTCGCCAGTACACGCTTTCGGACGTATCGGATTAAACCTGTTGGCCGCATTAGTAATACTGATCGCTTACCAGTATCAGAAATATCGCCAGGCGACAACGACCTAAGACAGGTCACTCAAAGCAACTGGTCATTCTGTGCGAGTAACAGTGCCGAAACAGTCGAGTCGTTCGCCGGCTGGGCGCGAGCACGCTCGAGGGCGTCACTCACTGGCACAGTCCACACCTCGAGAAACTCGTTACTGTCGTGCTCTTGCTCGCCGAGTTCGAGTCCCTCAGCGTAGACGACGGCCCGATCATGGCGCAACAGCCCGGTGGCGACGGCGTACTCTTGAAGCAACGCCGTACTCGAGGGACGAAAGCCAGTCTCTTCCTCGAGTTCGCGCGCTGCTGCCTGCGTGTAGGACTCACCTTCTTCGACAACTCCCGCAGGTAACTCGAGGTGTGTTTCACGGATCGGTGGCCGAAACTGCTCGACGAACAGGAGGTGGTCTTCATCGGGGTCGACAGGGTCGGCGCGCCCCGTTCCGCCATCTGAGCCTGTCTTGACCGTTGCAACCTGGTCGCTCTCGAGGCGGGCAACGACGACCACAGCAGGCGGTAACGACGCCCAGTAGTAGCGCTTTTCAGAGCCATCAGGCTGCTCGTAGCGATCGTAGCCGCCGTCGTACCAAGAGGTCTCATACTCCGTGACTTCCTCGAGAAGCGCCCAGTCGTCTGGAAGAGCCATAGTAGTGTCATGGACTCGAGTCGATAATACGTGGCGGTCGCGGCGACAGCCACTGCTGGTTAGCCGTGCGCTATGAGCGGAGATTATGCGACGAGGTCGCGATAGATGCGGCCAAACGCCTGTCGACGCAGGGTGGCAACGGCAGCGTCTTCTTCGTTCTGAAAGGTCGCTGCAACAGCAGTCCCGTCCGGACCAGCATGCCAAACGACGTTATCGACGTTTTCGTGACCGGCTTCAACAACCTCGCCCTCGTAGTCCGCATGCCACTGGTCGTACTCCGCACAAGTGCCGACATGCACCTCGAGTAAGCTCGCAAAGAGTGCGTCACGAGCGGTTTCGACGACATCACCCGTGACGCGGCTGGTGTACTCCTCGCGGTCGAACTCCATCGCACGGGCGACTTCGCGGACGACAGTCTGAGCCGGCGCGCCGACGGTCTCATAGCGCTGTCGTGCATCCTCGGCCGAGGCTGGGGTGAACATTCCCACGGTGTGCATGGCTGGACGCACACCCGGCGAGCAGTTACGCGTTTTCGTTTGCGTCGCCGTCTGTGTCCCCATCGTCGGACTGCATCTGTCGCGTGAGTTCGTGGGCCTCCTGCAGAACGCTCTCCGCTTCGGCCGTCAACGAGCCGCGTCCCGGCTGTTGACTCTGTTGTGCCAGTCCCTCCTCGAGCCCGCCGGGTCGACCATGATCGTGACCGTGGCCATGGTCGTCGAACTCCGGTGTCTCGATTTCGTCAGCATGCTGGCTGACGATCTCGCCGAGTTCCTCGGGTGTGCACTCGCCCCATGACGGTGCATGCTCCTCGAGCCACTCTCGGTGGTTGTCGCGGCCTAACGAGGCAGTGACGGCAAGGTGATTCGCGAGGTGTTTCGCGTCCGCCTGTTCGGCAGCACAGACCGGGCAGGCATATCCCATACCAGACCAACGTCTCGCGTCGGTAAAAACGCACTCACTCGAGTTTGTGGAGCATGATGATGGCATCCTCGCCATCCTCGTAATAACCGGGCACGCGTCGCAGTGGCTCGAAGCCAAACGAGCGATAGAGCCGTTTGGCTCCCTCGTTCGATCGGCGAACCTCGAGTTTGATAGTCTCAGCCCCGCGTGCGGCGAGGACGGCAATCGAGTGACGCAACAGTGCGGAACCGACGCCGCTCCCGCGGCGGTCAGGGTGGACAGCGATGTCTTTGACGTGTCCGAGTGTTCGCCCGTAGGTCACCGAGCTGTCGGAAACGATGTAGCCAAGGACACTAGCGTCTGAATCGGCCGGCGTCGCGACGAGAAAACCGGGTTCGCCGAGAAAGCGCTCAAACGCGTCGTAGGGCCAGGGCTGTGCGAACGAGGCGTCCTCAATTCGGACGACCGCGAGCAAGTCAGCCCGTTCTGCCGGACGGATAACGGGCCCAACACGCTCGTCACCGCCATTGTTCGTCCGATCACTCGGACGCGAAGTAGTCACAGTAGGGAGTTAGCGTTCAGGCATTAAAAACGATGGGCAGCCAGCGCAGTGGGCGATCAGTCACCTCGCTTGCCGCTGGAGTACCCACCGATTCGAGCGAGCGTTACTCCGCCGGAATCGCGCTGATTTCGAACTCCTCAGTCAGTTCTTTGAGTTCCTCGAGAGCGTCCTGTTCCTCGCGAAGGTTCTCCTCAAGGAGGTCTGCAGCGTCGTCCATCCCGAGTTGGTCTGCCAGCGGGATCAGGTTGCCATAGGCAGCGATTTCGTAGTGTTCGGTCTTTTCGGCGGCCGCCATGTTGTGATAGTCCATCACCTCCTGGGCAGGATCCATCGATTCGAACTCCTCGTACTCCTCGATCAGTCCCTTGATTCCCTCACACTCTTCTTTCTCCGGTGGTTCACCGACCATCTCGAAGACCTCCTCGAGTCGCTCGATCTGATGTTCGGTCTCCGTGCGGTGTTCGGCGAACGCGCTCGCAATTTCCTCGTGTTCCGTGTTGTGCTCGAGATCCTCGAGCGCATCGAGCAGTTCGTGTTCAGCGTGGTAGATGTCTTCGAGACCGTGCTCAAACAGGTCGTGGATAGTGTCCATGCTCATGGTTGCTCCAAGACAGTCGTTCACCAGTGAGGCGAAAAAGTCGCCAGCCTGCGACGGCAGGTGTCAGTCCTCTCACCAAGAGATCGGGCGCGGTACGCACTCTGTGACCAGAATTGTCTCTTTCAGCCGAAACAGGACTCTCGTGAAACTGCGGCTATGCAGACTCATCGGTCATAGACTCAACGTGGTCTGCATGCGCCTCGAGGTCCGCTGCCAGCGTCCGTGCTTGTGACGGCGTCAACTCGAGTTCGACCAGATGCTGTGGAAAATGGGTCTCGTTTACGTTGTCCAGTTCAGTCTGCAGTCGAACGCAGTCGGGATTTGTTCGGTCCGTCGTCGCGTTGACGACGGCGATAGAGTCCCAGTCGAACGATTCTCCAGTCGCACTCGCAGTCACGTAATCAAGCGTCGTGCTGGCGGTGACCGAAATAAATCGGTTTGACATACTCGAGATGGACAACCCGAAGTCGTATATACGAACGGATGGCACGCAATTCTGATGCAACCACAACTGTCTGTGGTCGCACCGACAGCACACGGAGCTGCCTCTGGCCCCGAAAGGCACACTCGAGTTGTGAAATAAACACTTTCAGCGTGCCATCTACCGGAGAATATTGCCCCATATACTGCTGCCAGCTCGAGGAGAGACGTTCACCGAAGCGTGAAAATCCCACCAAAACACACGTGAGATGGCGAGAGAGGACTGAAACAAGCGCACAGCGATCCGCTCGCTCGAGAAACTCTCGACGTTCAGGCCACCAGAGACTGGATTGCTATTCGTCGACGCCAAAGCGCAGGCTCACGGCAACGGGACACAGTGGCCTCGAGCGTACCGACAACAGCAGGGACACTGGCTGGCTGTCGACAACCATCTCGTCAATTGCGTCTGTCTATCCGGAGTGACGGGGTGCGCTGTTCATAAATCTCGAGACACGCGTCTCACAGCCTAATTGCTGTCAGTGGGCCAGAGCACTCACAGTACACGACAGTAGTCAATTTCTCGGCGAATCGAACGGACCGAGATAGAGGCATATCTATCCGTTATGGCAGAGCCAGGGTATTGTTTGCAGGCGAGGAGATGGTTAAGAAGCTAGCGTTCGTATGGATTTTCATGACTGACGCGGCTGAACGGAACGCGGAACGACCACTGGAAGACGAGGAATCGGAACGCGATGATGCCCATCTCGAGGATATCGAGGAGGGGGCAGGCTGCACGGAGATCTGGGAGCACCTCTCGGAAAAGCGTGCGGAGAACCGCTAAGCCGCCACGCATCTTGCCCGAAGTGACAGTAGGGAACGGATTGACGCTCCGTTTCCAGAGCGAGGTTTTTAACATCCACACACGTAACCACACCTATGGCTGATAATCGGTCCGGAGACCGTTCCCGCAAGAGCGACGGGACGGGGCCGGCTACATCTCGCGATCGCTCAATACCAACGGACCGAGAGTCTCCTGTCGGGGCGCCGGTTATCCGAGGCGATGAATCGGTTGCTGGGAGCCGTGCTCGCGAAGCCGTCCAGTTCGATCCTGACGACCCGGAGAGTCTCGCAGCGGCCGCTGACACTGTTCGTGATTTTGCGGGTGGCAAAACCGGTGACGATCACTTGTTTATGCTCCGCGGTGCAGCCGCCTGTGCAGCGCTCGTCCGTGGCGAGGGCTCCTACAAAGCTGCCGCGGAACGGGCTGGCGACGACGCGACCGTCTCGTTTATCCGCAAATGGGCACGCGTACACGACTTACCACGCTCCGTCCGAAAACAGGTCGCAATCGGCAAGATCGCGCCGACCGCTGCCAAGCACATTGCCCGCGTCGCCGGTGAAGCCCGACTCCTGCTCGCCTGGGCGGCAATCGACGGTGACCTGACCGTTCGCGAGGTACGCAGCGTCGCCAGCGCCGTCAACGACGGCACGCCAATCGAAGCGGCCCTCATCGACCACGGCGTCGTCCTCGGCGAGTTTACCGTGCGACTCTCCCCGGCGACGTACCGCGATCTGCGCCAACAGGCTTCGATCGAGGATATCGAACCCGGATCGATCGTCACAGACGCCCTCGAGACGCATTTCGAGGAGTAAGTCACACACTCACAGCGGGCGTGACGAAAGAAAACGTTTAACCACTTCTCACCAAAAGTAGCACGTGAGGGCCGGTAGCTCAGTCTGGCAGAGCGTCTGGCTTTTAACCAGACGGTCGCGTGTTCAAATCGCGCCCGGCCCGCTTTTGCGACGAACACACGTGAGGAGTAAAGCGGCCACCGCGATTTGAACTAGACGAGTCGCAGCCCGTGAGCGAGCGCAGCGAGCGAACTGGAACGTCTCTGCGTAGTTCATAATCGCGCCCGGCCCACCTTAGCACCGAATAGGTCTGCAAGAACCACTGCCGCCAGAACCATTGGTGCCGCTCGCTACGGTCTCACTCGAGCACACCGATATTTCACCATCTCTCGAGCAAAAAATTCAATAGAGCGTGCTGGTGATCTTACGAAGTGATTGCGTAAATGTATTCAGTACTCGCGACGGCGACACATCATCCCGAAGAGCTGAACCCGTACTCCGGGCTGTGGAACGCCCGGTCGTTCGAGGCGTTCTGCAAGCGGGATGTCGGCTTCAACGTCGTCTCACCGCGACCGTTCGCACCACCGGTCGGGCCGTACTCCAACTATCGCAAGATTCCACGTGTGGAGTCGTTCGACGGCTACGACGTCCATCGACCGCGATTCTTCTATGGCATCCCGAAGCGCCTGTTCTACGGGACTTCGGGAAACTCGTTTGCGAAACGCGTGCCGGCCTACGCCGAGCAGACGTTCGGCGTCCCCGACGTAATCCATGCCTGCCACATCTACATCGACGGCTACGGCTTCCTCGAGTACTCGCGCGACCACGATATTCCGCTGTTCGTCGTCGCCCATGGCTCGATTCTCAACGAGTACGACGAGTTCACCAGCGGCGTGCAAGCGAAGATTCGCGAGACGATCAGTCACGCTGAGCAGGTTCTCTGTGTGAGCCACGCACTCGAGGAGCGAGCCACGGAGATCGTCCCTAAAGCCGAGACGACGCTCTTTCCGATTGGGGCGGACCCGGAGAACTTCCCGACGACGCGAGCAGAGTCGTTGCGTCGCGAAAACGGTATTCCGACCGACGAGCCGTTCGTCCTCTTCTGTGGCCTGTTTATCGAGCGCAAAGGCCTCGAAGAGATCATGGACGTACTCCCAACACTCGAGGACGAAACAGCGCATTTCGCGTTTGTCGGCCATCAAGGCGAGTTGCGGAATGACCTCGAGGAGACAGTCGCCGATGCCGGACTCGAGGATCGCGTCGAGATCCATCAGGGACTGTCGACCGACGCGCTCAGGGAGTACTTCGCGATGGCGGATCTGTTGTTACTCCCGAGCCATGCGGAGGGGCGACCAACGGTCATCTACGAGGCGATGGCTGCAGAGACCGCCGTTCTGTCGACGACAGTCGGTGGCATCCCCGAGCAAGTCGTCGACGGCGAAACGGGCACGCTCATCCCGCCACGCGACGTCGATGCGCTTCGGGACGCACTCATAGAACTCCTCGCAGACAGAGACCGACTACGTGAATTGGGTGAACACGGCAGGCAGCGACTGCAAACAGAGGGCTGGACCTGGGCGGCTCACGCCGAACGAATGGAACGACTCCACCGCGCCGCACTCGAGGACGGATAGATGCACCCACTCGTCGTGACTGCGCGTCGACCCTGGGAGGTAATTGAGCCACTCGAAGCTGTCGGGGCCTCGTTTTCGACGGTTCGAGTTGATCCGTCTGCTAGTGTCGGTCATCGGTTCGTCGATACATACCGGCGGGTCCATCAGGCGATTGCAACGGCATCTGCCGATATCGTCGTGATCGACGTGTACGATGTTCCCGGTCTGGCCGCCTGGGCCGCCGCGAAGCGTGCCGGAACGTCGATTCTCGTCAGGCTTGTCGGCGACAAAATCGGCGATGTCGTTGACGATCAGGTTGCGAGTAACCGAACTGTCGGGTCAATTGCGGGGCAAATGAGTCACCGAGTAACAAACGTGATGAACAGACGAATCATCTCGGCTGCGACGGGCGCAATCATGGTTTCCAGCGAACTCAAGACCCGCTACTGCGAGCGTGGCCTCTTCGGCGCCCATGAGGTCGCTGTTGTTCCCGTTCCGTTCCGGCCGGACGCGTTCACGGCGACGCCAGCAAACGCATCGGACGGCGAACTAATCCTCTCGGTCACGAATCTTGCGTTCAAGCGCAAGTTCGACGGTATTTGTGATGCACTCGAGGGCATCCAAACCGTTCTCGAGCGCCGCCAGTCGGCCCGATACGTCATCGCAGGCGGCGGGCGGTTTGAAGCGCCGCTCCGACAGTACGTCGAGCGACACTGTGATCCTGCGCTCCGCGAGCGCATTACCGTCGCCGGATTTGTTGATGATATTGCCAGTCTCTACGCCAACGCAGACGTGCTCGTTTACATCTCGTATCTCGATGGCTACCCGAACGTCGTCCTCGAGGCACAGGGCTGTGGACTCCCAGTCGTCGCGAACGACGCTCTTGGCATGCGCGATCAGATTACTGACGGCGAAACCGGGCGGTTGATCGATCCTACAGCTGATGGCCAGCTCACACACGCAGTGATCGAACTGCTCGAGGATGAACACACACGAGAGCAACTCGGTACAAACGCCAGAGAACGCGTCGAACGGGAGAATGCTCGATCAGTTATTGGAGCACAACTTCAAGACGCATTCACGAAACTTTCCTCGGAGTGACAGCGTGCTGGGACCAGAGATATGCCCGAGGAACGACGCGCTCGAATGCCGGTGTTCGAAAAATGAACAACGTCTTAGGGACTTATTATAATATCCATATATGGATCAACTATCTGTACTTGTTCGAACATACAAGGGAGATGATCCGGATGCACTTGCTGCCTCGATTCAGAGTTTGCTCGAGCAGACGCGCCTCCCAGACGAAATCGTCGTCGTCGAAGATGGGCCGTTGACAGCGACACTCGAAGAGACCCTGACAACGCTCGAACGCGACACAGCGGTCCCGATCAAACGCGTCCGGCACGCGGACAACCAGGGCAATGGTGCGGCCTGTCGCACTGGCATCAAAGCCGCCAGTTACGAGCTCGTTGCGATTCAAGATGCCGATGATCTGGCGGTTCCACGGCGACTCGAGTGGTCACTCGAGTTGCTACGTGCGACGGGCGCAGATCTGGTTGGCGGCTGTATCGAGGAGTTTGAGACCGACCCCGACCGACCACACAGCCGGCGGAGTGTCCCCTGTGATCCAGCAGCAATCGTCCAGACGGCAAAACTTCGAAATCCGATTAACCACACGACGGTGTTGGCCCGTCGCCAGCCGATTCTTGAAGTCGGCAACTACCGACAGCTACGGCTTGGCGAAGACTACGAACTGTGGGCACGATTGCTGGCTGCGGGGTACACAGCCGTCAACAGCCCACGCGTGCTGGCGAAAGTCAGAGCAGGGCCACAGATGTATCGGCGGCGTGGCGGCCTCGAGCACGTCTACGGTGAGTTCGACCTGCAGCGGCGGTTGGCGTCAACAGGATTCGTCTCACGGCCACGGGCAGCAGCCAACTTCGTCGTTCGGTCGGCACCGAAACTAGCACCGAACGCCGTCCGAGGAAAGATCATCACGACGCTGTTGCGCGACCCACAGCCGAACTAATTAACGCGTAGGAAAACTAGTATCTGACTGGCGTGGTTTCTGCCATTCGTCTCGAGTGTTTGTTGAGCGAGTGTAAGACGATCGAGGTGAAACACGCGAAGATTCCGGCCAGCGTGAAAAAGATCGAGACGAGTGCGAGTCCCAGCGGGAACGTGCCGCTGTCGATGTAGTTTGCGATTGTCAGATACGCAAAGCCAATGCCGCAGGCAGCACTCAACAGGCCGGGAATCCCGAGACTCGAGATCGGACGTTCTTCTTCGACTGTTCGGAGGATGTTCGTGACGAGGTGGATGCCGTGTGAAATCGGGTTCTGGCTGCTGGCGTTGTCGACGTCATACGAGACAGTTGTTCCGACTTCGTCTATGGTAAACGATTGGTGGTGTGCGTGATGGAGGATGTCCGTACTTGCCCCCATCTCGTCACCAATGGTGTTGTCGGTAGCGAGCGACTCGATTGCAGTGCGGTCGTACGCTCGAAAGCCGCTCTGGGTATCGCCGACCCACCCACTTGGGCGGACAATTCCCAGCCCAAGGTTCGTGAGTGTGTTAACGACGAACAGGCCCGCGCGCCGGTACAGCGGAAACGTCGTCTCCGATTCCGGCTCGAACCGACTGCCGATGACCAGTTCGGCTTCGCACTCGCACTGCGTCTCAACGAGTGTCTGAATATCAGCGGGATCGTGTTGGCCATCGCCGTCTAAGATGACGAGATGGTCCGCATGCGCGCGTTCTGCTTCGCGAAAGATCGTCTTCAGCGAGCCGCCGTAGCCGCTGTTTTGCTCGTGCTCGAGGACGGTTGCACCGGCCTCGCGAGCGATGTCGGCGGTCTCGTCGGTACTGCCGTCGTCGACGACGAGAACCTCGTCTGCGTGCTCGAGTGCGCCGGTGACAACGTCGTCAATCGATGTGGCTTCATTGTACGCCGGTATTGCAGCTAGGATCTGAGGTGTTGCCTCGACGGCTGGCGTCGTGGCCGCCTCAACCATGTATCGATCGGTGTCTATGGCGTGGCGATAGCTCTGATTGTAATCGATCGGGCACCCGGGATCGCGGTGGGCGATTAGACCGGGGAAGCCGGCGGCACGCGCTTCGGTCGTCAGTTGATCCCAGGGGTCAACACGCTGTGGTTGACTCTCAGTTGGTTCTACCGTTCGAACGTCGAGTTCGGTGGCAAGTTGGTAACCAGATACTGCGTCGTCGACAGCAGTCACGATTACGTCGAACCCGTGTCGTTTGGCCTGTAACACGGCTGTCGGGATTGATTCGCTGTTTGCTGGCGTCGCAACAACGCCCACGGCAGGGACGTCTGTCGACACCGTTCGCTGCTTGCGTGCTTGCTCGTCGTGTATTGTTTTCGACATCCTCTCGTTCCAGCACCCAGTATCTATATAATATTATTTAGACGTCTAATAAAATTATCTACTTTGGGCAACGGTTACTGGGAGAATGAATCGCCACTGGTGAAAAGAAACGACTCGCTCAGCGAACCAAAGCAGGGACCCTAATTCACAATTATACAGCACCTCAATAGAGCATATAATTTGAAAAATCAATGTGGAAAAGCGTAAGACAAATCCAGCCAAACCTGTGAGTATCTGCAGTTGAGTGAAGACGGATGACACGACGACCCGAGATGCCCACTGGAGACATGTTCGCCTCGAGAGTGACAAAGCTCTGTCTCGTCGCAACCGCTCTCTGGCTCAGTTATGTTGCGTTGCTCCCCCCGGCACCAAGCTACGAAATCTCGCTGCTCGAGGTCGTCCACCCGGCCGCTCGTGCCGTCTTCATCGTAGTGCTTCTCACCAGCGCACTCGTGGTCGTTCAGGCAGCAATAACAGAGGTCCGATCGAGATTCTGGCTTGCTAGTGCTGGCTGCAGTATCGCTGCTTACGTCGGCTACTTCGCGTTACCGCTTGCCCGCGAATATGTCGTCTACGGGCGGTTCAGCTACGACGTGCTCGTCCACCTCGGACTCATCGATGACATTCTCGAGACAGGGGCGTTGTCGGATCTACTGTACCCAGCGACGCATCTCCTGAGCGTTGCAGCTACGTTTTTGGCAGGGATGCAGCCGGAATCGACCGTTGCGCTACTTGGATTCTGGTTCAAAGTGATACTGATCGGCGGACTTGTCCTGCTCGTGCGCTCACAGTCCGGTGAACAGTCGCTTGCGCTGTTAACGTTCGTCGCCGCGTTGCCGATTTTCTTTACGAGCAACCGCTTTTCGCTTGCCCCCTGGCTGTTCGGGCTGACGTTGCTTCCATTTGTCGTGTACGTCGTCCACCGATTTGCGAGCGACAATGTCCAACGCACAGCGTACCCCTTCAGCGTGCTCGCCGTTGGCCTAATCCTGTACCATCCGATTTCAGCGTTCTATGCGTTTACCGCAGCAGCCGTGCTCCTGGTGATCATCGGACTCACAGATCGGTCGACCACTCGAACCACTCGAGCCACACTGCCCGATCTTCGGGGCGTTGGCCTCGTCTGTAGCGGATTCGCTGGGCTGCTAGGTTGGCACGTTCATCACGAAACCGTCGATGGGAACGTTCGCTCGTCGATACTATCGCTGTTAACAATGGAAGCTGGTGGCGGTACCGAGACTGCAACCAGAGCCACAGAGGTGAACTACACGCTCGAGCAACTCCTGTTTACGTTCGTTATTCCGAACTGGGGTGTGCTCATGTTGTATTTCGGGCTCGCCGGCCTCGCGACGCTTGCCATCGGCTATCGACTGCTGCGTCGCCAAGCCACACTGTTCGAGAATCACGTCGCCGTCCAGACTATCTTCGGTGGCATCCTCGCGATTGCGTTTCTGGGCATCCAGTTGTACGGCAGCAGCATTATCCGGGCCGCACAATACCTGATTCTGTTTGCCATTCCGGCCGTCGCGATCGGCTGTTGGTACCTCTCCGAGATGCGCCATCGGCGGGTGATTGCAAGCATCGTGCTCGTGATAGTTCTCGCCTCAATAGGCGGAGCAATCGTCTATTCGACATCAACTGCTTACTCCGAGAATACGCACCTGACGGCTGCGAGCTCGACGGGGTACAGCTGGCACCTCGAGACGAAAGATCGGTCGGAACCGACGTACACTGACATGAGCCGAGATGTCTTTGCCTACTACGAGTACGGCTACGACGAGGCTGACGAGTTGATCCGCTCTGACGAGTACGTCACTGCAACTCCACACCTCTCGCCGCATCTGGGCTATCACGAAACGCCAACAGTTCGGTCGTGGCTACCAACGGATGGCTACGTCGTCATCCGAACGGAAGATCTGGTCTGGCACGAAGCCGAACCCGAGTGGCGCCACGATGACCTCGTGCGAATTACTGGGGAAGACTACGACACATTGGCTCAGGACCGTACTGCGAATCGAATCTACTCGAACGGTGAGGTTCGAATCTGGCAGACAAGACACTGATGATCCGAAAACTATACCGTCTCTACGCCGACCCGACCGGCGCACGATACTACCTCCGACGCAAAGGCGCTGAAATCGCACTGTTGGTTCGCCGATGGCGAGTGTTTACCGCACTGTTGCTCGCAACCAAAGTCGTGACCGGGTACGACTACTTCGAGCGCTATGTCGACCGAAAGCTACGTACCCGAGACGATTCCGCTGTCGTTGAACTCGAGGATGGGACCCTCACGCTTGACCTATCTGACCGCGGCATCTCACGGGACCTCTACCTGTTTCGAACCCGCGAAGCGCACACGACGGCGATCTACCGTCGTGAACTCGAGCGCGTTGAACACGCTCACGACGGATCGATGTGTATCCTCGATATTGGCGCGAACATTGGCTACTTCGCACTCACCGAGTTAGCCACGACCAGTGCGGACACATCAGTGTTGGCGTTCGAACCCGACGAGGAGACGATCCAGTTACTCGAAGAGAACATTGCAGACAACGGGTATCAGGACCGGGTGACGCTCGAGTGCGCAGCGGTTGGTCCCGAACACACAACTGCGACGCTCGAGCAGGCAACCCACTCGAATCTCAATCAGATTCAGACCGATACGATCGACCGACACCATGCGACGGTCGAATCGACGACGACAGTCTCGATGTGGTCACTCGATAGCTACCTCGAGGCGAACGACCTCGATCCCGAATCGATTGGCGTCATCCGGATGGACGTCGAAGGCTATGAAGTCGAGATTTTCGAGGGGATGGAGACAGTGTTAGCAGCCGAGACACCCCTGTTGGTCTTTCTGGAGATGCACCCCCATCTACTCGCAGACGAGCAAACAACCGATCTGCTCGAGCAGTTCGCGGCTGCTGGGTTCGAAATCGTCTCCGTCTCAATCGAAGGGAGTATTTCGATTCTGGGATACGACGAGCGCCAGGACGTGACGTACGACGATCTCAACGAGATTGAACACGGTTATCGATTGTTTTTGCGCCGGTAGGTGACTCACCGCGATTCCACGAGGATGCGTGTCTCATCGAGCAGGTCCCAGAGTCGCTCGATGCGTTCGAGTCGTTCCTCGAGTTTCCCAGTATAACAGGTAATTGAACGAGTAGCCCAATCGAGCGCGATGCGATGGATGTAGCCGAGTGGGAGCAATCGATAGATCGTCTCGAGAGAGAGCCCAACGGCATCACCGTATTCCTGCATAACGTCCGCAGTGATCCGGGCGTACTCGGTGTCGCGACAGAACAGTGTCTCAACAGCGGCTTCGACACTGCCGAAACAGGCTGTTCCGACGTGTATTGGGAACAGTCCAGCATCGACGAGTGGAGAGCCCTCTGGAGTGCCGTATTCCCAGTCAGTTACGGTTATACCCTCTGTTCCATCGAGTCCGTTCTGGACGTAGATGTTCTCAGGATGGAGATCACCGTGAACCGGTGTCGAAAACGTCTGAATTGGGTGTGAAATAGCCCACGCAGGTGGCGACAGATCGAGTGATGGAATCGTCAGCGCACGCTCGAGTTCTGCCGGACGAACGAGTCGGTGTTCGTCGCCAAAGGCGACCTGAAAGTCGCGTACCCACTCGACCCCTGTCGAGAGAACTCGTCGAAACGCCTCGGGGGTACACTCAAGTGTTGCAGAGAGCGCTGTGCCATCGAGTGGGCGTTCTGTTCGAACCGGCCCGACTCGTGTTTCGGTAAGGTGGCCCTCAGGAAGCGTCTCAGCAATCGGCGATCCCGTTTCCGTTTCACGCAATGACTCGAGAAGTCGTGTTTCGCGGCGGATAATCGGCGTGTGAGCCGACTTGTTCGGAATTTTCGAGACACCACAGATCGTGTCATCGTCGTACTCGAGGACGACTGACCGGGTTCGACCGGAGACGAGTAATGGCGATGAAAACGACAGCGCCGAACTCGGTGACGGAGTCGGCCCGCGGCTGGCAACGAGACAGTAGCTCGGATACAACGGCTCGAGCAGTCCAGTTTGGGCTAAATGCGCCCCAGCATGAGTTCCAAGCGTGGCTCTGAGGTTATCGCCAGACTCAGCGCCGAGCATCGACACGAGTGACCGGGCGGTGTCCGTCGCCGTCGCGTCCAAGACGAATCGAACGTTCTGTGCGGTCGGGAATAGCGCTAGGACGTTGACGGCGTCGAATCCACACGATTGGAGCACGGACCGGTAACCGGCGGCCGTTGCACGGCCGACCGATGGCCGCTGACTGTCTCTCTGTGTTTGCTCAAGGCCGAGGCGTTCAGGAAGGCCGAGGTGCCGTGTGATGCCATCAGCCAGTACGACGAGTGACCCGTTTGTCGTCAGGAACTGCTCGAGAGAGTGAAGGTGGGCGGTGACGGTTCGATAGGAACAGCCGGTCAGATCGGCAACGATCGTGTCGAACTGCGACCTCGCAACAGGAAGCGTCTCAACCGATGCGTGGATGGGGGTAATGGACGCCTCGTCGTCGATATCCTCGCGTGCCGCAAGGACGCGAAGTTTCGATCGATCAGGGTCGACAGCGTAGACGTCATCGACGAGGTCAGCGAGGACCGCCGACCGGCGACCGTATCCCGCGTTCACCTCGAGACAGCGCCCACGAAGGTGCGCCGATACGAGCAAGCGCCAATCGTCCCGACGAACGTCGAACAACTCTGAGCGCAGCGATGCCAGGTGTTCCTCGTCCGTACTGACGGCCTGAACGGCGTCACGAATCGATTGCTGTTCCGTTATCGCAGCAAGTTGCCGTCGCTGAGACGGTGTTGGCCGCACATCGTCAGTACTCGAGTGAGACGGTTCGTCTGACTGGTCTGTCAACGGAGCAGTGGCAAGTGGTTCTACCTGTATCAATTCACAGTCACATGTCGAACTGGACGCTGAACCGATCACCGTTTTTTCGCAGTGTCGACACTGATGAGATCCTAATGGTATCATGGTATCAAGCGAGGAGGTGGGACCGAACCGCCTGCAGGTCGAGTAATCCGGTAAGGACGGCCGAGAGTGCCCAGACGAAGACACCGACAGCGATGACTGAAATAAGCGTCAGCCAGCCCTGAATAGCGCCTGCGATAGTTGCAACAGCGACGGACATCACGAGCGTTACAAAGACGATCCCGACGCTGTGACGGAGGATGTACAGCACTCGGAGGTTGAACTCCTGATTAATGATATAGAGATTTGCGAGCGTGTACAGTGAATGCGTGATGACCGTCGCAACGGCCGCGCCAATAACGCCATACTGCGGGATCAACAGGATGTTCAACCCGACGTTACAAACCGAGGTGACTCCTTTTGCCACCGCGCGCGCTCGTGCCCGACCGAGGTAATCGAGGCCGTTACTGGTGATGTTTGTAATCGCTAGCAACACCGCATACAGTGCAAACACCTGCAACACCGGAACGGCCTCGAGATAGTCCGCCCCAAAGACCAGTTCGACGAACGGTTCAGCCACCAACACGAGGCCGGCCGCTGCGGGGACGTAGACGAGCAATCCGTTCGTGAGTGCTGCCTCGTAGATCCGTGCTGCCGTCTCTGTATTCCCCTGTTCTTTCTGGACCTCGTAGGTCGGCGCGAGTGTAAAGCCAAGCGAGGCCATCGGTGCTTCAACGGACTCGATCACCTGTTTTGCAACCGTATAAAAACCAACCGCAGCGGGCGTGAGAAAGAACCCGATCAGGATCGTATCGACCTGTTTATCGAGGACGTTTGCCGTACTCGTCGCGGTGATCGGAATCGAGTATTCTCCGATTCGACGACGAAGACCCGCCTCACGGGGCGCTCGAGGTGACGAACGATAGTAGCGCCAGTAGATGATGACGCCACCAAGGGCTGCAGCGAGTCCCAGACTCAATGCATAGCCAAGGAGCGCGCCAAGCGCCTCGTAGCCGAGGACAACCAGTGCAATGACGAACAGCAGTTTCGAACTCGCGTCGACGATTTTGACGAGGGCTGCCGTTTTAATGTCTTCAAAGCCCTGCAGAACCTTTCGAACGAACGTCTTCAGCGTCCCACAGAGAACGAACAGGACACCGACGAGCAACAGCGGCTCGAGGTCGGGTTCACCGGCGAGGGAAGCGATTTCGGCGGCGAACATGAATAGGCCGAGACAGGTGAGTGCAATCGTGGCGAGATTGGCAAGTAAGCCAAACTCGAGGATGTGTCGGAGTTGCCCGCGATCGCTCGTGTTGTACTTCGCGACGTATCGGCCGGTCGACTTGCCGAGGCCAAGTTTGCTGACCATCTTTGCAGCCCCGAGAATCGAGAGTGCGAAAAAGAGCAAGCCGTAGCCGTCGGGTTCGAGCAGGCGCGCGAGGATGACGGTGAGGATCATCCCGGAACAGATCGCGGCGATTCGGCTGATGAGTTCGATCTTGAACCGGTTGCCGAGTTCTGTCTGGAGGCTCATGAAGTGAGGTTAGTGGAAATTGACTCGAGCGAAGGCGTTCATCGACGGTGTTCGAGGAGGTCAGTGAGGTCGGGATGCTCGAGGTGATCCCGGTCGACTGCATCGAGCGAGTCGGGGTCGGCCGTCTCGGCAAGTCTGTTGCGAAGGCGTTGCCACTCGAGGTGGCGTATTCCGATTCGAACGGTGATCTCGTCAATCTCGAGCAGTTTTGACAGTGCAAGACGGTGATTCCCGTCGTTGAAGTGAAGCAGTTCGCCGTCGCGCCCGATGCTGATGACGGGGTCTCGAAGCGGGAACTTGTCGTGGCCGCGGGCGACGAGTTCACGCTGTGAGACGTAGCCCTGGTGACGCATCGTCTCGTAGAGGCGGTCGACGTGGTCGCACTGTTCGCGCAGTTCGTCCCGTGAGCCACAGCCCCACTTTCGACCACCGGAATCGATCACCTCGAGTGCGTTCTGGTACCAGGGGGTGTCACGCCAGTCGTCGCCCTGTTCGTAGACGGCGGCGATCGACCGGTAGAAGATCCGGTCGGTGATACGGACGCGGTTGTGATCCCACGCGCCGTTGCTCACCAGTCCCCTGTATCGGTGGCGGTCGATGCTGGTGTTCTCGTCGGAGGCAAAGCGATAGGTGATCGCAGACGGTGAGACGGTAAGACGCTTGGACGGGTCGGCGTCGGTGTA
Source organism: Natronolimnobius sp. AArcel1 (assembly GCF_011043775.1). Taxonomy (NCBI): domain Archaea; kingdom Methanobacteriati; phylum Methanobacteriota; class Halobacteria; order Halobacteriales; family Natrialbaceae; genus Natronolimnobius; species Natronolimnobius sp. AArcel1. The sequence goes on from NZ_JAAKXY010000004.1 coordinate 553,464, forward strand.
GCGCTCCGGTGCCCGACGGTGTCTGTGTTGCTGATAGCGGTTTCGAAGACCATGCCAGCGGTCCCACGTTCCGAGCGCGAGACGGGGAGAGATACCGAGCAAGACGTGGTTGTACGTCGTTCGGTGAACGCCCTTTGTGATGAGGCTCCAGGTCCCTTCCTCGCGTCTGACTGCGGCCGCAGTTGTGAGTGGTTCGATCATCGACTCACCCGTGTCTCCGTTGCTGTCTCGCGACGTTGTGCATATGCTCTCCAGTAACCACGGACGACCCCACGAACGCCGACACTAGCCGTGCCTCGAGTGCGCGCATGCGTTCGCTCCCGTCGATGCAGTGCGACATTTCGTCTCTTGTTCGTATCGCAGTTTCATTCAGTAATATATGTATTGGTTTTGTTGTATTCGAATGTAGTTTTATGAGCGAACTGGTGAGAGTAGCACGTATTCGCTTCGCTCACCGAATGCGTAGATCGGCATTAGGCGACCGGTGGCTGGTGCTCGAGTTCCGTAATCAATTCTGCGGTTGCGCGTCGAACGGCCTGGTCGCTCTCGAGCGTGGGCTCCCAGCCGAGGTCACACAGATTGTCGATTGCAAGGCGCATCTTCGGCACGTCGCCGACCCAGCCGCGGTCTCCGCCGGTGTACTCGTAGGCTGGCTCGAGGCCAAGTTCATCGCTGACGATGCCGGCTATCTGGGTGACTGAGGTCGTTGTCTGGGTACCGAGGTTGAACGTATTCATCGGCTCGTTAGTGGATTCGACGACGGTGAGAAGCGCGTCAATACAGTCTGAGACGTGCATGTAGGACTTTTGCTGACGACCATCACCGAGGATGGTTAGCGTCGTTGGATCCGCACGAAGTTTGTCGATGAAATCTGGGATCACGGCACCCCGGAGACGTGGACCGACGATGTTTGCGAACCGGACGTTCCAGACCGTCATATCGTGTGAGTACGCATACGTCGAGAGCAGTCCTTCATCGGCGAGTTTGCTCGCGCCGTACATGCTAATCGGCTCGAGTGGGGAGTGATCTTCCGGTGTTGGCCGTGGTGCTTCGCCGTAGACCGTTGATGAAGAGGTGTACGCCAGTTCTGAGACGCCGGCATCATGCATCGCCTGCAAGACGGTTGCAGTCAGTTGCGTGTTCCGGCGAAACTGCTCGTGTGGTGTCTCAGTATCAACTGCTTTCGACGCCGCGAGATGGAAGACGCGGTCAATATCAGCCGTAAGGACTCCCTCGAGTGCACCGGGGTCGGTGAGATCGCGTTCAACAAGCGTGGCGTCGTCGGCAACCCACTCGCGACGGCCGCTCGAGAAATCATCGACGACGACGACCTCGTCACCGCGCTCGAGCAACTGTTCGGTCAACTGTGAGCCAATAAACCCTGCACCACCCGTGACGAGCGTTCGAGCCATTCGTTCAGACCGAACAGACACGACATAAAATATATTCCGATAATGCCGAGTATATTTTTAACGGACACAATGGAATTTGTATATAGATGTTTCTATACAGCATCCGTTCAGAGAATTCATATTATCTCTATTCAATATGAAATTAGATGAGTACACGAGCGCCGCTCGAGCGAATCGACTGTCCAGAGTGCCCAGAACTGACGTATGGGACGTACAAAGGCTACGAGGCGATAGTCTGTTCAGAAACCGAGACACCGCACATCGTCCTCTGGGAGTCACAGTCTGAACTCTCGTTGCGGTCACAGCAATCACCAGTTGCAGCCACACCCGCGCCAACGGAGCGTTCGTCGACAACATCACCAACGAACAACGACCCATGACTGCAACTGCACTCACGGGAAAACGGATCCTCATCACCGGTGGTGCAGGGTTCATCGGGAGCCATCTGGCACGAACGCTCGTGGCCGAAAACGAGGTGGTGATCCTCGATGCACTGACGACTGGCTCACGGTCGAACGTCCCTGACGGCGCGACGTTCATCGAGGGCGATATCCGCGATGACGCCGCCCTCGAGCGCGCGATCGACGGCGTCGACGTGATCTTTCACGAGGCAGCGCTCGTCAGCGTCGAGCGAGCGATCGACGATCCACCACTGAGTCACGCGATCAACGTCGGTGCAACGCTCTCGCTTCTCGAGGCTGCCAGAGACCACGACGTTCGGGTCGTACTCGCCTCGAGTGCAGCAATTTATGGCCACCCAGAATCAGTTCCCATCGACGAAGCCGAGCCGAAAACCCCTGCCTCACCCTACGGCATCGACAAGCACAGCATCGACCAGTACGCACGCCAGTATCACGACCAGTACGGACTCGAGGTCGTTGCGCTGCGCTATTTCAACGTCTTCGGCCCGGGACAGGTCGCTGGCCCCTACAGCGGCGTCATCAGCATTTTTCTCGAGCAGGCACTGGCGGGCGAGTCTATCACTGTTGAAGGAGACGGCAGTCAGACCCGTGATTTCGTCTATATCGACGATGTCGTCCAGGCAAACTGCCTCGCAGCAACGAGTGCCACGAGCGGGCACGCATTCAATATCGGAACCGGCCAAGCGGTGACCATCCGCGAGGTCGCTGAACAAATACAAGAACAGACGGGAACGGACGCAGCAATCGTCCATACCGAACCGCGAGCGGGTGATATCGACCACTCGAGAGCCGACATCTCGGCTGCGAAGGCGGCGTTAGGATACGAACCAACGGTCTCGTTTGAAGACGGCCTCGAGCACACCCTCGAGTGGTATCGAACACACCAGCAACCGACACCCTGAGTAGAGTTGCTCTCTCGTGACAGCACAAAAGTTACTCAGTGAGAGTTAGTCAAATTTATACACTACCTACCCGAGTATTAGTCAAGAATGGGGGAAATACACCCACCGGAAGGGGTTTTCGTCCGGCGCTGTCTCCAAGCGTGGCAGCGTGGGACCGCGATTTCCGTTGCGGATATCCCGGAGACAGCGTCGTTCGAGTGGGAAGCGGTACTCGAGTTCACGAGCCAACATTCGGTTGGTCCACAGGTAGCCGCAGCGATCCACGATACAGCACCTGAACAGCCACTGACAGCCGGCTCGACCGCGCCAGCAACCTCGCAGTCGACAGCAACGCTTGAGTCTTCGACAGAGTCTGGGACAGGACCGACAACAGTGCCCGAACGCGCCGGTGTGACGCCTGTTTCCGAACAGATTCCAGACTGGGTGATCGACCGGCTACGCGAGCGACGTGCGTTCGTTGCCAGGCGAAATTTACAGCAGTTCCAAGAGCTCGCATCGTTGTCAGCCACGTTTCAGGCGACGGGAATTCGAGCGATTCCGTACCGGGGACCTGTGATGGCACAGGTCGGCTACGGTGACGTTGGCCAGCGAGAGTTCGGTGACTTAGACTTTCTCGTCGACCGCGAAGAGATCCCAGTCATCAAATCGATCCTGCTCGAGCACGGGTACGAGCCGGCGTACGTCCTCGACTCGACCGAGGAGTTGACCGTCGCCCAGGAACGGTGGTACCGTCGATTCGGTCGCGAATACACGTTTAGACACACCGACAGCGAGATTGAAGTCGAGTTACATTGGCGCGTCTTAGCAAGACGATTTCCGACAGGATTTACCCTCGAGTCAGTCTGGGACCGACGCGACCAACTGACGATTGCCGGTACATCCGTTCCCGTCCTGTCCCAGGAAGACCGGTTGCTGCTGTGTTGTGTCCATGGGACGCGCCACCGCTGGGAACGCCTGCACTGGTGGTGTGACGTTGCCCGCTGTCTCGATCTCGAGGACGTGACCCTTGATTGGGATGCAATTGTTCGGCGCGCGCGTGCACAGAACTGCGAGCGACAGTTCCTGGTCGGGCTGGCGGTCGTCGACTCACTGTTTGGGCTGGCGCTGCCTGACTGGATCGAGCGCATGATCGAGGACGACCCAGCTCTCGAGGGGCTTTCTCGCCACGTCGATGCCCGACTGTTCGACGAGACACCCTACTGGCTGCTCGACGAACGCCAGTATCAGGCCCGGACACTGGACCGGCCCCGAGAGAGGGTTGCGTTCTGGCTCTCATGGCTCTGCAGTCCGAACCGCTCGGACATCGAGGCAATCGCGATCCCGTGGCCGCTGACGCCACTGTATCACCTCGTCAGGCCGATCCGACTTGCGAGTGGTATCCTCGAGCGATTCCGGCCAGGGTCACGTCCACCGACGGAGTTGCGATGGTCAGATAATGAGTGAGGTGACCCAATCAGCCGGCCGGGAAACAGCCGACGCAGAAGCCGATGGTGACGTCGTACCGACCATCGACTCGAGCGAACCCACGTTCCGCGAGAAACTCGAGGCGCTGTGGACGGTCGTCCGCTTTCGGCCGTGGACGATCGGGCTAATTCTTGCCCTCAAGGCCGTAGCAGCGCTATTTGAAGGTGTTGGACTGACCTTTTTGCTTCCGATCATCGAGGTTGCACAGGATGGCGGGACACTACAGGAGGATGCAACGGGTCCAGTCACGTACTTCGTCGAGGCGTACGAGCTGATCGGGGTTACGGCAACGTTCGAAACGTTGTTGGTCGGGCTAGCCGCGATTATGACGCTTCGGTACGGCGTGAGCTTTCTTATTGGCTGGATACAGGCAGCAGTGACACAGGCGTATATGGCTTCGCTCAGGCGGGATGCGTACGAGTCGTTGCTGGCTGCCGAAGTTGGCTACCTCGATCACGCAGATGGCGACGAAATTACGAATACGATCATCACCGAGGCACGCACCTCTGCACGACTGATCGGTGATATCCTTTCGGTTATCGAGAAAGGGTTGTTTGCCGCCGTCTACGCGACGGTCGCACTGGTACTCTCACCGACGTTGACGCTCCTCTCAATCTTCGTCCTCGGGACGGTGGTGGTGTTGAGTCGGTATGCCCTCGCGCCGGGTTACGAGATCGGTGACCGCGTCGCAGCGGCAAACGAGCGGATTCAGTCACTCGTCAACGCGGGAACGCGCGGGCTGTACGAAGTAAAACTGTTCACGATGCAACCGACGCTTGCGACCGAGTACGATCGTGCTCACAACCGTCTCGTTGATACCTTCGTTACGCTCGAGCGCAATCAGGTTGCTCTCAGTGCGCTCACCAAACTCCTCAACGCCTTCGTGATCTTCGCGCTTGTCTATCTTGCGATTGCCTACCTGACGCTGTCGTTTGCCGCCCTGGGGGTGTTCCTGTTCGCGATGTTCCGACTGTCGCCGCTGATTAGCGGCCTCAACAACACGCTGTACTCGATCGATGGCGCGCTTCCACATCTTGTGCGCACGCAACGACTCATCGCGGCGTTTGACCGTCACACCGAATCGAGTGGGACCGTCCCAGCGCCCAACCCGACGACCACACTCAAGATGGACGACGTGACGTTTCAGTACGACCAAGACGACGCCGGGACAGCCATTACTGACGTGTCGTTGCATCTCGAGCGTGGCGAAACGATCGCATTGGCTGGCCCTTCGGGGGCCGGGAAGTCGACGGTCGTCTCCCTGCTGGCAGGGTTATACGAACCTGATGAGGGGACAATTCGAGCAAACGGAACCGACCTGTCGACGCTTGATCGACACTCGTGGTATGAACGAGTTACTGTTGTCCCACAGCAACCGTTCCTGTTCACCGGGACACTCCGGTACAACGTCGCAATCGCTGACCCGGCAGCGAGCGACGACGCAATCAAGCACGCCTGCGAACTCAGCCAGGTCAGCGCATTTCTCGAGACGCTGCCGAACGGACTGGATACCGAACTCGGTGACGACGGTGTTCGGCTTTCAGGCGGCCAGCGCCAACGCATTGCCATCGCTCGAGCACTCCTTACCGATGCGGACATCCTCATCCTCGATGAGGCGACGAGCGAACTCGACTCGCCGACTGAAACCGCGATTCTCGACGCACTCGAGGCGACGGATCGAGCGTACGCGACGATCGTGATCGGCCACTGGTTATCGACAGTCAGAGATGCCGACCGGATTTACACGGTCGTCGACGGTGAAATCGTTGAATCGGGCACACATCGTGAACTGATAGCCAGGGAAACACACTATGCGACCCTCTACGAGCCACAGGTCGAACCGACGCACTCACCGTAGTCATCTCGCTCCCGAGACGGTGTTGCCAATATACTACTCGTTTTTAATCGTTAGTACAAAGTGCCAGAACGAGAAATTAGTAGCATGTATCGGTACGCTGCATACGGGCTCGAGATCAAGTCATCGATTCGGTTACCGGAATTTCCACAATCAGACGGGGCCGCGTCGGCAGTCGATGCAGTATTTCGCCGCGAGACGCTCGAGCCTGTTTCGGAATCCGTTCCCGGTGTCGGCCGACGGCGGATCGCTGCCGAACCTGGCCGATGTCGGTTCAGCTACGATGGTATTGGTTCGTTTCTTGTCGAAAACGGCGACCAAATCACGTTCGATCTAGCTGTAGACCCGACTCCCGAAGAGATCCCGCGCAAGGTTGTTCGTCGCCTCTTTGCAAACGAACTTATCAGTATGCTCGTTCACCAGCGAGGCGAGTTAGTCTTACACGCGAGTGCCGTTGCTGTTGGCGACGAGGCGGCGATCTTTCTCGGCCCGAAAGGGGCCGGGAAATCCACGACCGCCGTTGCATTTCACGAACAGGGCTATCCTGTTCTTGAGGACGATCTCGTCGGCATCAGATTCGATGACACGGGCCAGCCGCTCGTCGTCCCCGGCATCCCACAGGTCCGACTGCTCCCAGATGCAATCGACGGGCTTTCGCTCGAGGGAACGAGCCACCCAGAATCGGATGGAGAGACCGAGAAGCGATACAAGACCGTCGACACCGTTCGGGAGCCGAAACCGCTCACACAGTGTTATTTCCTCGAAACGGGGCCCGAAATCGTATTTGAGGCGGTCGAACCGCAAGATCGCGTAGTGAGACTCATTGCACAGACGTATACGGGCGGGTTGCTCGCTGAGACAGAGACGGTGACGGATAACTTCGAGCGCTGTACGACCGTCGGGACGACAGCGTCGTTTGCGACGCTGTCGCGGCCAGCAGATCATGCGCAGTTGCCCGCCGTCGTCGATGCAATTGTCGAGCGGATGAGTGCGTAAAAAACAATGTCGACTGATGCTCTCCCAATCCCCACTGTGGACGGTCGAACCCAGCCGTGAACAGTTGGTATCGTCGGTTGACGCTGCTTCGGTGCGTGTTGCTGTACAGTTAGACGATCGAGCCAGTGATAACTGAGCCGACATCGGCCGTTGCCTCAGTCACTGCATCTTCACTGTCTCCAATCTTATCGTTCTGGGTGAGCGTTTCAACCGTTCCGTACGCGGTCAATGCTGGCGGTTCGTACCGTGGTGATGTGCTGTCTGACATCAAGTCTCAAATAGTGCCCCGGCAATATAATATTAACTGTTTTGAGTATAAAATAAAACTGCGGTCGCTAAAAGATCGATCCAGTAATGGACGCGCCGGTGTCTGCTGCAGCCTCCGTCACCGCATCCTCACTGTCTCCGATCTTGTCGTTCTGTGTGAGCGTTTCGACCGTACCATACTCCATCAGTGTCGGGGGTTCATACCGTGATGTATCGTCGGACATCGTCTAATAGTTTATTCTACACAACAATAAAATTTAGTGCCTATACAAATATGGTTTTGTAGGAGCCGTACAGAAATACCTGAACAATAGCGCCAGGAGTTAATCGGACAACCTGTTACTGCTCGAGTCGTAGTGTCTGGGACTGGGACGGCCATGCCTCAAGCCAGGCAGCCAGTGACCGTGCACGCCAGAGCGTTCGCGCATCGCGACCAGATGGGTCCGTCTCGAATCGATCGTACGTCGCCTGGAGTTCGTCGATAGCGAGATACTGCGCTAGTGGACCGGGATGCTCGAGAAGGTGTTCGAACGCGGCCCTGTCGTTCTCGAGGGCGTTCCAGAACGCTTCGTCCATCATTGTCTTCCATGGACGGTGCTGGACCAGGTCTGGGAGGAGATCAGCGAGCGACCGACGAACGAGTGCTCTGGTCCAGCCATCGCGAAACTGCTGGGACGGCGGTATCGCCAGTGAGAGTTCGAGCAAGCGTTTGTCTGCAAAGGGATACCGAGGTTCGACACCGAAGGCACCGTAGCGCAAGTCGATCGCCTCGAGGTTCGCCGCGTGGCGCTCAGAAGTAAGTGACTGATACTGCAAGAGTCGGTCGGTGCTTGCAACGCGGATGGACTGTGACCCAGCGAGTTCACGGTAGCGCTCGCGGAGGTCGATCCGGTCGACGAACGCAGGGTTCAGTGCAGGATTGGCTTTGGCCTCGAGAATCGGCTTCTCGTGGTACGTCCGATAAGAACATCGTACCGAGTCCGGAACGAGTGGGAAGAGTACATGACGGACAAAGATGTGGCTCGCGGGGGTGTCAAAGTGATCGCCCATCGCCTGCAGTTCACGCCAGAGGTGGCGCCAGCGGGCGGTCCGGAACAGTTGTGGCAACAGTCCAAGACCATAGTTCGCTGTACAGTCGCCAAGCACGCCATTTAGTGCGATAGTGACGCCGACCTCGTCAGTTCGACGAGCTAGTTCCCACACCGAAAAGTGGAGCGTATTGTGTGGCGGCCGGTCGAAGTACGTCAGCATCTCCGTTTCGTTCTCGAGAACCCCGGTTCCATCCGGACGGATCATATGTGGGACGATACCGGGGTCGTCGGTCACGGCGTCGATGTACTCGCGTTCATCACTCGAGTCAGCCTCGTCAAAAATCGTCGAAAACGTATGCAGTGGCTCTGATTCTGGCAGAAGGTCGCGTGCAACGACGGTGACCGACGAGGAGTCGAGCCCGCCACTGAGTTCCGATCCGATGCGTCCGGTGGTGCGGAGTCGACAGCGGACTGCCTTCTCAAACGTCCGGCGAAAGCGTCGCTCGTAGGCACGATCGGACGCACACGAGAGGGTTTTCGACGGGTCGAGATCCCAATACTGCCAGCGCTCGAGGCTCGTTGGGGTGACAACCATCGCGTGTGCCGGCGGGAGTCGCGTGAGACGCTCGTAGTACGAAATCGTCTGGTCCTCGAGTCGCCCTGTCAGGAAATCACCGATTCGTCGGTCCTCGACTGTTCCGGGAACGCTCGGAAGCGTCAGTAAGGCTTTGAGTTCGGTTGCAAAGCCGAATGTGTCGTCGGTCTGGTGGTAATAAAACGGTTTGACGCCGACGTGATCGCGTGCACAGAATAGGTGCGGTTGTCGCTCATCCCAGATTGCAAATGAGAACGCCCCGATCAGGTGTTCGACACATGCGGTCCCCCACTGACGATATGCCTCGAGTAGCAGGTGGCTATCAGGAGAGGCCGGCGACAGCGACCCTGGGAGTTGGGACAGCAGTTCCGCGCGGTTATCGAGGCGTGCGTCTGCGGTGATTACCAGGTCACCATCGCGATAGGGCTGGTCATCGCGAGCCTGTGGCGTCGTCGCCAGCAGTTGGTGGCCAACTGCGACCGGTCCGTCTTGCATACAGTCGCCCCCATCCGGGCCGCGATGAGCGAGTTGCTCGTGCATGCGGGTGATCGTGCCGGACTCGAGTGAGGCCCCAGTACGATCAAATAGGCCGACGATTGCGCTCATGGCTGATCACGCCCGTTGAGTGGTGGAAGCGGTTCAAATCGCGCTAAGTCCTCGAGGTGGCCGAGCAAGACCGACCCGTCGTACTCGATCCAACTGTGGGCCTCGAAACCGCCGATCGCATCAGGGACGCCGACGTGGTCGGCGTCCATCCCCGTGGCTGGTGCGTTATCGCCAGCGGGTGCGACGCCGATTCGATGGATGATGTCGTGGCCGTAGAGACAATGGATCGCCTCGGCGCTAACAGAGCGCATCAGACAAGTGCGATGACCCGGAATCGATCGATCAGCGGTGTCGACCGCCCAGGCGACGTGTGCGGGCGATGGCGCGCCGGGGACGACACGGGCGAGTGTGCAGGTAAGTGCCAACAGCGTGCGTCTGAACCGCCGAAAGGGAAGGAGTACGAAGCCGACTCGAGCCAGCACTAGCAGCGCCGCGGCGACGAGCAGGCGGAACTTCTCCCCGAGAGGAACCGCGAGGAAGCCGGCTATCCGTCCCATCGCTCTCGTCACTCCGACGTGGCCGTGTTGGCCTCAATCTCGACGAGTCCTGCTGCGTCCATCTCTTCGAGTACGGTTTGGACGTCGCGTCGGCACTGCTTTGTGGGGACCTCGTCGTACGTCGACTGAATCGTCTCACAGAGGTCGCCAACAGTCTGTGGCTCCTGGAGAAGTTCCCAGAGCTGTGAGCCGACCTCGTTGAAGCCGTAGTACGTTCCCGACTCGAGTTCTAAAAGCACAGTCTCGTCCTCGATGGTCGTCGCCAAGTGGCTCTCAGTCGCTACAACTACTGTCGACGGTGCAATCGGTTCGGAATCCCCCATACTAGATCTTTATTCAAATTCTAATCTCATAAATCCATACTATTCCTGTCTCGAAACACTCATTGGAAGACCACAGAGAGCAACAGGTATGAACGCGACTCACACCTGCAGACAGGCGCTTCGAGCCTTGATTCTCGTCGCGCTCGTAGCTGTCCTCGTCGGGTTGACCGCCTGGTACGGCGCTGCCGGACCGTCGGATTCAGCGAGCAGCCAACTGCCAAGCGAGTCCGAGTTCGGGCCGGAGACGACAGCGTACGTCGGTGAGCGAGTCAGCGCAACGGGAACGATCGTCGATGACGACCCGGTCACACTCGAGGTCGAATACAACGACGAGTCATCGACGATCATCCTCGAGGGCTACACCGCGCCAGCAACGGTTGGATCGTACGAACTCGTCACCGGAACACTGCGCGATGAGTCAACGATTGTGGTCGTCGGCAGCGAGGCCAGAGCGCCCTGGGAGGCGATCTACATGTACATCGTCTCGGCGCTTGCGGGCTGTTGGGTCTTTGTTCGACTCGCTCGTGGCTGGCGATTCGATCGGTCACAGCTCGCGTTGACGCCTCGAGTCGAGCCCTCGCGACCGATAGCACCGAGCGAAACGCCTCGAGAGGCGACGACGAGTACAGACGGTGGACAGCGCTGCAACGAGGAGGAGGCTGATGGCTGACCTGCTGACACATGTCCTAGTCGGCTACTGTCTTGGGACGGCACTGTCGTTCCGACTCAACTGGCTTCGACCAGCACATGTTACCATGGTGATGGTCGGGGCAATACTGCCCGACCTCGCAAAAATCGAACTTGTCATACCGTGGCGAACGATGGTGAGTCTACTCGGGATATCATGGGACTGGACTGCGCTGCACACGCTCGGTGGGACGGTCGTCACCCTCCTGATCGTGACGCTGCTCGTTACAGCACGCCTGCGCGTTCGGGTCGCGTGGCTGCTCGCAATCGGGATTGCCTCGCATCACGTCCTCGATGTCATCTTGATAACCCGAACTGGGCTCGCCTATCCGGTTTTCTGGCCGCTAACGACGTATCAGCCACCAGCCGGCGAGCTGTTTTATAGCTGGAATCGCTGGCCTGCTGCGGTCTCCGGACTCATCGCGCTTTGTCTGTGGCGGCTTCGTGTACGACACGAACACCACTGATCCTTACGCTGCTGACTCTGGGTTCACATCGAGCCAGATCGAAACCTCATCGGTCGCATCCGCAAGTACGGGGTCATCCGGAACGGACTCGGGATACAACCCCCAGACGAGTCGAACCTCGCCGGTCATCGTCGGCTGAACGTCGTGGTGGTGCTGCCAGGTCTCTCCGTGTTCCAGTGTCGGCTCGAATCGCTCGAGTTCGCGTTGATCGGTCACTGTGACGTTCGTCTCGTCATGACGGTCGATCTGTTGTTCGAAGAGGACAACCGTGTACTCGACCGGGCGTTGTTCGTGATTTTCGATGTCGGCGACGAGCGTCGTGGCGTCACCCGCCGTAAGCGTCGATGGATAGCCATCAGCGACGAGGTCACCGTCGTCCTCGGTCAGCACGGCAATGCTCGAGAACTGTTCCCCCGGAGCCGCACTCGTTCCGAGCCCGGAGACGGCTGCCGGAGCCACGACCGCACCCGTGATCGCACCCATCGCAATGACGACGGCGATAATGACTACCACATTGAGCACCGCATCGACGCGCGTCGGCGGTTCAAGGACAGCGTCTCGAATGATCATCGCCCATCGGCGATACGGAACGCGAAATCTGTCCTCAGGTGGAAGTCGGCGTCGACGAACCGTCGCGATTCCAGCAGCAGCGAGCGTCACACCACCGAGTGCCAGTGCAAACGATCCCTGCTGGATTCCCCACGGGGTAACGTGAAGGGCCATTCCGACAACCGGAATAAGCGCCGCGTTGAGGCCAGCCGAGAGCAGCACTCGTTCAAGGCCGTCGATGCCGTCACGTCTCGAGTCTGGTGTCCCAGTGTGGGCGACACTCGAAGAAGCCGCGTCGGCAGTGGTTTTCACAGTGGACGTCGCTCGGGTTGGGGACGTCCCGGCCGCCGGAAACATCGCTGCGATGAACGCGTAGCCGGGGACGAACAGGACGAACGCCAGACCGAAGACGAATTGGAGCAGTGTCTCGTGGAGACCGGGAACCACGGACGCGGTGATAGTGACCAGCGTCACGCCGACAACGAGTGCCAGATCGACCGGCACCGACTGCCAGCGCCACCAATGCTGGCTCCGAAGTGGCTGACTGTTCGCCATACACAGTACACACAGTGCACGCACAAAAATTAAGTGATATATTTTACGGAAGAACTGGTGTCGATGGAGCCGACCTCGCTTATGTTTCAATCACGATGCCGTCTAGCGCCTCGAGGTCGACTGGATCGTCGTCGTCGACGAACGTACATAATGCCTGTGCGGTGAGAAGCGCGTCCTCAGCATCATCAACCGACACCGTTTCCGGGCCGAATGCGGCGCGTTCGTACGTGGTCGTAAGCGACTCGAGGTCAGCCGGCTGGGGGCCGGGATAGCGCTCGTAAAACTCCCAATGGGTTCGCGATCGGTCGACGTCATCGCCGACGGTCACAGAGAGTGCCAGTCGAGCCCCAGCATAGGCCAGTTCGACGGCCTCGTTCGTCTGGCCACTCGAGAGATGAAACTCAGCTCGCTCGAGGAAGTCGTCGCTGTGTGCGGCGGTGACCGTCGCTGATTCGGACTCACTCGTATCGAGCATCTTCGAGGCTGGTTGCCCTGAGGAGTGACTCGTGCCTGCATCGTCGCCCGCAGGCGAGTTCGAACTCGTACTCATACCCGCACGAGGGTGAACAGGTCCCGGATTAGTATCAATACCAGCGCTCGAGCGGACTCGCTGGCGGACACCAGGACTGCTGTACCAGAGACAGCCGCCAACGCTGGCGAGAATGGCAAAGAAAGCGACTATGATGAGTCCAACGCCCCACCAGCCGCCGCCTGCGAACAGCGTTTGTAATTCTCCATCAGTGACAGGCATTGTGACCGCCGTCGCGTTCAAATTCGTGGTGGCGGTGTCGTAGCTGACGGTAACTGACTGATCGACGGCGACCTCGTTGGTTGGAGACAGCGTCTCCTCGAAGTGGCCGTCGCCGTCGGTCCGAATCGTCTCAACTGCTTCCCCCTCGAGTTCGACGTGGACCGGCTGATCCGCGACCGGTGTACCGTCGATGGTCGTCATCATACCCGTAATCGCGAGTTCGCCAGCATCGGTTCGAACAGCCTCACCGGACAGCGCCGTCTCGCTCTCGCGAACGGTGATCGATTGTGATGCCGCCACAGACTCGAGCGCGCGGTCCGTGCCGTCGACCGTCGCGGTCAGTTCCTGTTCACCGGGCGAAACTGATGCCGGGACTACTACCTGTGTCTCGAAGCTGCCGTCGTCAGTATCGACGGTACCAAGCGTGGTGTCATTGATCGATAGCGTGACCGGCGCGTCGTCAACCGGGATGTCCGCGACCGCGAGCGACCCGGACACCGCGATTGGCTCGCCGTAGGCAACGCCAGAATCGTGGTCAACGCCCGAAAGCGCCTCGGCGTCTCGAGCCCCATCGGTTTCAGCCTCGAGCGAGAGGGTTGCCGGAGCCGTGTCAATGGCGAGAGGAACCGTTGTTTCAGCTGACTGGTGTGGGGTGCCCGGTTTCGGATGGTACTGCACAGCAACTGTGTCGACAGCGGGTGCAAGCGGCTCTGGCTGATACGTCACGGTAAACGCACCGTCCTCGATGGGGACTGAGTGGTGCTCGCCGTTGATCTCGAGAGCACTCTCGTCAGTTGATTCTGTTTCGGTCGGTAGATCGGACTCCGTCTCGAGCGTGCCCGTGATCGTCACCGTCTCGGTCGGGCTGACCGTATCGCCCTCGGCCGTCGCCGTCAGCGTCGTCGGGACAAACATCGCCTCCCGAATCTCGTCCTGCCGATCCTGCATCGAGTGGGTAGTGCGCTCGAGACGATCACTCGTGTCCGATGCATCGACTCCCTCGAGTGTGTCAATCATTGAAACGTGGCCCGCGAGTCGGTCGGTCGCATTGGTCGCATCAGCAGCGAGTGTATCCAGCGCTCGAGCATGCTCGAGTGCGTCGGCGTCGTCCCCAGCGTCAGCGGCTCGTTCGTACTGTGACTCCGTCTCAGCATAGTCTTCGACCGCCTCGATTAGCGCGAGCTGGTCGACACGCGCCTGCTCGAACGCCGTCACAACTTCCTCGGGATCAGTGTTGCCCGCTTCGAGTTCGGCAGCGATCTCGTATCCGTGTCTATCGCTGTCGCCCTCATTTTTGTTTGCGTCCGTTCGCTCGCCCACATCGCCAGTCTCCTCGACGACCGTCTCGTACTGGGAGACGCGTTCGCTGTATGGCTCCTCGAGCGGCGTGCGTGCATCTGCAGTGTCACCAGCCGCCAGTGCCGCCGAGCTGCGCTCGAGACGGTCTGCCAGGTCCGCGATGAGTAGCGCCCGCAGGTCCTCGTAATCGCTGTCATCAGCGTAGGTGTCAGGATCGATATGAAAGGTCGGCTTGCTATCGTTTGTCGCAGTCGCGTCGGTCAAGCTGACGGGTGCCCCTGCAGCGAGGCCCGAACACGCGTATGCACTCCCACCAACGATGGCAACTGCAACGACACAGCCAAGCCCAACGAGGGCGATGATCCGAACCCAGTCGACGTTCACACACGACTATTTGTATCTAAAATCAAAAAGCTATTCAATTGAATCAGACGTAGCTATGCAGACACGCTGGGACCAACGGATGGTCCGAAACGAGACACCTGTATGGAGATAGAACCGCGCCTGCGTACGTGTGGGACGCTCGCCGCAGTCCTCGTCGGACTGGCAGTCCTGTTCGACTCCGCCATCGTGCTTCTCGGTGCAAGCGCACTCTGTGGCTGGTTGCTCGCTCGTCACCACGCGTTTGCGACCGAACTCGAGCGAACGCTCTCGGCCCTGTCGATCGAGCAATCACTCGACCGAACGACGGTCCGAACGGGCGCGACAGTCCAACAGTCCCTCGCCGCAACACTGTCGACACCGAGTGAGCTTAGCCTCACGCTTGAGGGCGACGTGCCGCCGGCCGCAACGCTCGAGCGAGACGCGTCGACAATCACGCTCACGCCCGGAATGTCCGCCGCGCGCGTCTCACAACCGCTTTCGTGGCCAGTCGCCGGTCGCCATGAGTTCGAGGGGACGACGATAACGGCGACAGATGGCCTGTTCCGCCAGACAATCACGCTCGAGAACACGCACACGATTACGGTTCGAGCCGATCCGGCGACAATCAACGCGACGGCCACGGCAGGAACACAATTCGCAGGGGTTGCCCAGACCCGTTCCAGGCTGGGAACTCACGGTCAACCGGCATACGCACGCGAGTACGTCCCCGGCGATTCGCTCGAGCAAATCGACTGGAAAGCCACGGCACGGCTCGGGACAACCTACGTTCGAGAGTTCGAGACAGAAACGACTCACCCGGAACGACTGGTCGTCGATCACCGCAATGTCGATACGAACGCACACTCGGCGCTGGTGACCAACGCGCTCGCCGTCGTCTCTCGAGCAATGCAAGCTAGCGATCCCATCGGCCTCCTCATCCTCGATGACGATGGTCGTACCACCAGTATCGAACCGAGTGCAACCAACAGCACCCATCAAACCGTCTGGGATCAACTCACCGCTCTCGAGGCAGGCTCAGAGTGTCAATCGCCATCAGCGACGGAGATAGATGCGTACCACCTTACTGGTGATCGCGCACGCCAGCATCTTGCCGCCCTCGAGCGATCGAGTGCGTCAACTGGCCGAGAATCGAATAATCCGGACCCGTTCGTCTCGCAGCTTCGGCCGTTCTACGAAGAGCAGGCTCGCGCTGTCGGTGAGGCCAAGCACAAGGTCGAGTCGTTGGCGGACGCACTTCGCGTCTGTCGACCGACCACGTCTCACGAACGAACGACGATCCTCTCTGTTGGCACACAGCCGACTGATCTCCACACCGCTGTCTCGGTCGCTCGCAGACGCGGTGATGTCGTCGTCGGACTTGTCACAGACCCACACACAGAAACGGGAACCTACAGACACACACGAGGACAGACGGCGACGATGACCACTACAACCACCACAACCGCCACAAACGACACAGCCAGCACAGACACTACAGCCACCACAAACGATTCAGCCAACATTGCTGACGAAGACACCCGTCTCAGCCAGGTGCTGGCGCGAGAAGACAACGTCACTGTTACACACATCCGCCCACCTGACCAGACACCACCCCCGACGGTATCGACTCGTCAGAAAGACACACTCACCCGAGGTGAGCACCGGTGAACCCACTGATCGGCGCAACCGCCGGTCCGTCCTCGAGCCGTCTCGCGGTCGTTGCCTGCTGTCTACTCTGTGGTGGTCTGTGGCTTAGCGTCGGTCCAGTCGGGTTCGTCGTCGCTGTCGGGACCATCCTCGTGTGGCTCGGGCTGGGAGCACCGTATGCCGTCGCCGTTGGCGTCGTCGGCCTCGCGGCGAGTACGCCACCCCAGCCCACCATTGAAACGGTGTGGCTCCCGATTGCAGCCTTCGTTTGTCTGCTCTGGAGTGACGCCGGCCCGGCAACGTCGCCTCAAGACCGCCTTGGTGCACTCGCCAGTATGGCATGCCTGCTGGCACTCGGCGGACTCGTCTATACGATTCTGCCTGTGTCCATCTGGCTTGCCGGGGCCATCATCGTGGGTTGTACCGCCGGACTCTCAGTACTGTATCGCCACCACAAACGGACCACCCTCAAGACACGCGCACTCGAGGCAGTGACCACGACAACCGAACACGGCCGCGACGAGTCAGATGACGGACCCAAACTCGCAGCCACAACTGCGACAGCCGAACAAGACGGCGATACCGGCCGCGACACCGACACATTCGCTCATCCATGACGCCACCACCTACTCACCGTAACCGCGCCGACGAGACAGCGACCACACACCGCAATACCGCTTCGGATCGCACCCCTTCATCCGACACGGGGGCGACGGCGCCCGCCTCAGCGCCTACAACAGCCGAAACAGCCACTGACTCCACCTCGAGTGAAACACTCGCGGCCCGCCTCGAGCGCCTCGAGGCAGAAAATAACCGTCTGCGCGCGGAGTACGGCCGAGTTCGCCAATCCCAGTACCGAAGGCGAGCGCTCGGACTCGCTGCTATCGGCTTCGTCGCAATCGCTGGGGCGGCTGTCTTTGCAGCCGTCCGAGACGTCTTGCTCGTACTCGGCGCAACTGGGCTGATCGGGGCCGTCCTAACGTACTATCTCGCACCGGAGCAGTTTGTCGCGGCCGATATCGGCGAGCGAATCTACGTTGGACTCGCGAACAACCAAGCTCGCCTCACTGCCACGCTCGGATTGAGCGACCGCCGTCACTACGTCCCCACAGACACACGCCAGCCCGGCTGTCTGCTGGTCGTCCCCAGCTACGAGCAGTACCAGCCACCCGACACCGTCGCACACGACAGCGAGCCGATCATCACCGCCAAGGATCACCGCAGCCTCCGCCTCGAGCCAAGCGGTCTCGGCCTCGTCGACGCGTTCGACGACGCACTCACGACCAAGCGGGCAACAACCCCAGACGAACTTGCAACACAACTTGCAACCGCGCTCGTCGAGCAATTCGAACTCGCCGCCCGTGTCGAGCCCGCCGTTGGCCCCGAACAGGTCACTTTCGCGATTACCGACAGCACCTTCGGCGACTGTGACCGCTTCGACCACCCCGTCGCCTCATTTCTCGCTGTCGGTCTCGCAGTCGGCCTTGAACGGCCTATCACACTCGAGGTCGCCGCTGTCGACAACCGGGCAGATTGGTTACTGACGTGTCGGTTCGTGACTGACGAAGCCGACCCTGACAATCATGACAGCGCGGCCGATACTGACCACCGTGACGGCAACACCGATATCGACGACACCGGAGTGAGCATAACTGACCGCTGACGCCACTCATTACAGACCACTCACCAGTGCTTACTGTGAACATCGTCGACAACATGACGACCGCTCGCTTACTCGGCGTCGTATCGCTCGAGCATTTCGTTCGGTTCGCTCGTGCCGACCCTGTCCGGTGCGAGTGTGTTCGTATCGGTCCCTGGTGGGTCGACCGACTCGAGAATATCCTCAATAACCGTCGCTCGGGTGACGCCAGCGAGTTCAGCATCGGTCCGCACAACGAGACGGTGGGCAAGAATCGGGGTGACAAACTGCTTGACGTCGTCTGGAATGACGTACTCGCGCCCATCGATTGCCGCTGCAGCCTGTATTGCGGTAATGAACGCACGCGTCGCCCGCGGTGATGCACCATGCATGATCTGTGGGTGCTCGCGTGTCGCCCCAACCAGATCGAGGACATAGGACTTGATCGGCCCAGCGACGTGTGTCTCGCGAACAGCCTGGCGCGCAAGCAATAATTCCCCCGCGCCGACAACCGGCTCAACCGAGTCGGGGCCAAGATCCGGATCTGTCTCAAAGCGATCGATAAGCGTACGCTCGGTGTCCCGATCCGGAAGCTCCATCTCGAGTTTGAACTGGAAGCGATCGCGCTGGGCTGCTGGCAGTTCGAACACACCATCCATCTCGAGTGGGTTCTGCGTCGCAACAACGAGAAACGGCGTTGGCAACGAGTAGGTCCGTCCTTCGATCGTTACCTGGGTCTCTTCCATCGCCTCCAGCAGCGCCGACTGGGCTTTCGGCGTCGCCCGATTAATCTCGTCGGCGACGACGATATTCGCAAAGATCGGCCCCTGCAAGCGCTCGAACTCACCGCGTTCCTCTCGATAGATCGTCGTCCCAGTGATATCTGCAGGGAGGACATCCGCTGTCAGTTGAATGCGACTGTACTCGAGACCAGTTGCTTGTGCGAGCAACGTCGCAGCAGTCGTCTTCGCAACACCGGGGACACCCTCGAGGAGGACGTGCCCGCCGGTCAACAGCGCAACGGTGAGCTGTTCGACGATTTCCTCGTTGCCGATGAGGACGCGCTCGATTTCCGTGCGTAACGTCTCGTAAAGTTCGGCTGGATCGTCAGTTCGGTCAGTCTGCTGTCCGTCGTCAATCGTATCGTATCTAGTCATTGGTGAACACCTGAATTGTCTGCATCCGCTGTCGCGTCGACGAATCGACGCTGAAGAGCCCGTCCAGCGTTTCGGATCCGTTGGCTCGTCGATAGCCCCAGCGCAAGGATTGTCGCGATTCCCACTCCGGCCTGCAAAAGCGGTGACGCCCGAACGGTGATGAGCGCACTCGCAAGCGGCGGCAGCGACTCGCCGTGAGACACATCGAGGACGACTCGGTCTGCATCCGCCGACAGTGCCTCGACGAACGCCTCGTTGTCCGCACGGTCGACCATCCCATTGATCACCAGACTCGAGTCACTAACGGCGACTACTCGGCCGTCACCGACCGATTCGACCGTTGCAACTGGCTTCGAGTCGGGCAGTGCAGCCGACGTGGACTCGAACTGGGCGAACGAACTGGTCTCCAACAGGACAGTCCCGTCACGGTCGTCCCACCCTTCCGCGCTGGTTTCACCACCCATCTCCGCGTCAGTTTCGCCTCGTGTCTCCGCCTCGAGAGCAATGGCGCTCGCATGGTTGAGCGTCACCTTCGCTGTGTCATCAGTCAACTCATGATCAGTCGCAGCCGTCGCCGTCGGCAACAGCGGTCCATCCGCGTGACGGTGCTCATCGCGCACCAGTTGCCCGTCGATGCGAGCCGTCGCGTCGACTGCCTCGAGCAGTGACTCACCGTGTGTGGCGCCGTTTTCGAACACGACGAGCGTTCCACCCCGGTCAACGAATCGACGAACCGCCTCACCACTCGAATCGTCATACGGCTGTGACGGCGCGACGACGAACGCAACCGTCTCCGCCGAATAACCACCATAGGCACTCGCGTCGCGAGCGAGTTCAAACTCGCCGTGGTGATCATCCTCAAGTTGCTCGCGAAGGTCACTTGTCCCCTCCCAGTCGGTGTTGAACGGTCCAAACACTGCTGTCGAGGTGGACGCACCGACACCGATCGTCGCGATAACAGCGAGCGCCAACCCGATCACGACCACTCGAGACCATGCACTCTCGAGTTGAAACTCGAAATCGGGACCGAATCCTGGCTGGTCAGCGTCACCAGCCGTTTCAGAGCCACTTGAACGCGGGTCTAACGATTCGGGGTCGCTCACAGACCCACCACCTCCGGTGGGACAAGCGCGACAAGCCAGCGAACGATGACCACGACAAACCCGAGTAAGCCAGCGATCACCAGCCACGGCAGTCGCCGTCGCCAACTCGGCTCGACCGCAAACGGCGCTGTCAACTCAGTGATGATCAACAGGCCGATCAGCCAGCAGATGAACACCGACTCGAGCGAGAGTGCATTGAACACCACCAACACGAGAGTCGACACCAGCATCCAGGCGACCTGCCAGTGGACAAACTGCATCCGGCGCTCAGTTGCCATCGCGGGGCCACCTCACTCGACAGTCACGCTCTTTGCGAGGTTGCGTGGCTTGTCGATCGACCGCCCAAGTTCGTGTGCAACCCAGTACGACACTAACTGTAACTGGACGTTCGCAAGGATTGGGGCAAGCGTCGGATGTGTCTCTGGGATCTCGAGAACATGATCGGCGTACTGCTCGACATCAGAACAGCCGTCAGTCACTGCAACGACCGGCGCACCACGGGTTTGCACCTCTTTGACGTTCCCAAGTGTCTTTGTTGGCTTCGAACCCGCAGTGACGAGTGCAAACACCGGCGTCTCATCCGTGACGAGTGCCAGCGGTCCATGTTTCAACTCGCCGGCCGCAAAGCCTTCAGCATGTTTGTACGTGATCTCTTTCATCTTCAATGCCCCCTCGAGTGCAACCGGCGCGTTGTGCCCACGTCCGATAAAGAAGTATGCGCCAGCGTCACGATACGCCGTTGCAACCTCTTGGGCTGCCGACTCATCGAGCACAGTCTGGAGTTGTCCAGAGAAGTCTCGCAATGCTGAGACCAACTGACTATCATACTCGCCAGTCAAGGCACTGGCGACCAACACGAGTGCAATCTGCTGGGAGACAAACGTCTTCGTCGCCGCCACACCGATCTCGGGCCCAGCACGGACGTACATTACGTGATCACACTCACGAGCCGCAGAGCTACCCACAACGTTCGTAACGGCGACCGTCCGCGCCCCAACAGTGTTTGCCCCCCGCAGCGCGCCCATCGTGTCCGCTGTTTCGCCACTCTGAGTCACCCCGATAACGAGCGTCTCCGAATCCACCGGCACGACATCCGTATCGTACTCGCTCGCCAGAAACGCCGTCGCGGCCACGCCTCGTTCTCGCAGCAATCGCGCACCGTACAACGCCGCATGATAGGACGTTCCACAGGCGACGAACTGCACCCGCTCTGGGGTGCTAAGTGACGCAAGCGAGTCGACCGCAATCGAGCGCTCGAGTTCCTCGACACGTTCACGGAGACACTGACGAACTGCCGTTGGCTGTTCGTGAATTTCCTTGAGCATATAGTGGTCGTAGCCACTCTTGCCCGCATCGTCTGCGTCCCACTCAATCGTCTCGACCGATGTCTCAACGACCGTGCCAGCGTCGTCAGTCACCGTCACTGTCTCAGGGGTGATCCGTGCGAACTCCCCATCGTCCAGATAGATCACGCGATCTGTGTACTGGATAAACGCCGGCACATCGCTTGCCAGATAATGCCCATCCTCACCAATTCCCAACACGAGCGGCGACTCATGCCGTGCTGCATACACCGTCTCGCTGCCCGCAAACACCGCAGCGATCGCATAGCTCCCCTCGAGTCGAGCGACCGCCTGGCGAAACGCCGCCTCGCACCCGAGGCCATCCTCGAGTCCAGCCGCAATTAGATGCGGAACGACTTCCGTGTCAGTCTCGCTTTCAAACCTGTATCCAACCGCCTCGAGTTCGTCGCGAAGCGCGCGATAGTTTTCGATAATCCCGTTATGGACGACCGCAACCCGGGTTTCATCGTCAGTGTGTGGATGGGCGTTGACATCAGACGGCGGCCCATGTGTACTCCAGCGAGTATGCCCGATTCCCGCCGTCCCGTCGAGCTTACCACCATGGAGTGCCTCCTCGAGCGCCGAGATGTCACCCTCGCGTTTGCGAACCGCAATCGAAGGCTCTGCAACCGCGATACCAGCCGAATCGTAACCCCGGTACTCGAGGCCAGACAACCCGTCCATGAGTACATCAACCACCGCTGTGTCGCCGCCGTTCTCGCCAACGTATCCAATAATCCCACACATTACGAACGCACCTCCGTTCCCGCCGCAACAGTTCCTCGAACGGTCACACCAGCCTGGACGCGTACGTCTGGACCGACGATTGTCCCCGGCGCATACGTCACTGAACCCTCGTCTCGCGTATTATCGGCTAACAACGCACCCAACTGTGCCGCCTCGAACACTCGATCACCGACACGAACATCACCTGGCCCACCGGTCACCGTCGATCCGACACCGATTTCGACAGCCTGCCCAGCTACACACTCCACAACGGTTGCACTTGCTCGCACGCGCGAATCCGTATCGAGCACGCTGTGCGTCACAACCGCTTCCGATTCAACCGTCACGTTCTCGCCAAGACACGCATACGGACCAACTACCGCACCAGGCCCAATCTCACAACACGGTGCAATAACAACCGGCTCGCGCACTATTGCCGTGTCGTGAACCGAAATATCCGATCGGTCATGCGCTGTCTGAGACACCACAACAGACCCACCACTATCGACCTCACCATCACCAGCCAGCAACTCATTACTCGAGGGAGGCTGTGTCCTCGAAACACCCTGCTCGAGCAACTCCGAATTTACCTGCAACAAATCCCACGGATACGTCGCATCCACCCACATCCCCTCTGACTCGACCGCACGAACCGGAACTGGGCCGCCAGACTCCGAGTCGATCAGCCGCGAAATTGCATCGATGAGCGAGTGTTCACCAGCCTGTGGCTTCGTCTCGGCGATCGCATCAAACACTGCCGACTCGAGTGCATAGACTCCCGCATTAAGCCGATATTCCCGGTCATCGTGTGGCCGTTCGACCACCTCAGCAACCGGTGCTGTCGACTCAACTGGACCGTCAGTCTCGGTCTCGTCGGCAAGCAACACTCCGCCATACTCACTCACGTCGTGTCGGTGCAACACCCCAAGCGTCGCAACAGCATCTGTAGCCGTGTGTGCCGATTGAACGTCCTCAATAATCTGCTGATCAACGAGTTGGTCTCCGTTAATAACGAGTATCGGGCTAGAAACCGCATCTCGAGCACACAACAGTGCATGTCCAGTACCCAATTGCGTCCGCTGACGGACATACGTCAGCGGTACATTCCGGTATGATGGACCAAAATACGACTGCACACGCTCGCGTTGATAGCCAACAACGACTGTGATATCCGTACAGCCAGCATCGATCACCCGATCAAACACTCGAGCAAGAATCGGCTTCGTTGCCGCAGGAAGCATTGGCTTCGGTCGATTACGAGTAAGCGGTCGAAGACGGCTTCCTTCACCAGCCGCGAGGACTACTGCAGCAAACGTCGTCATGATATATCCACTGTATTTTTCTCAGTACTTAACTCTATATACAACTACATAGTGAATAGATTATTCCCTGGTGAAGCAAGAATCAAAGCAGAGAGCTCGGTTGAGAGTCGCTATCGCTATTGCTCGATAAATGGTCGGTGAAAGATCGAGATAGCCTCAGCTACGTAGTGATTCACTGTGAAATCAAGCCAAGGGCCGGATTTGAACCGGCGGTAGGCGGCTCTGCAGGCCGCTGCGTTCGGCCGGACTCTGCCACCTTGGCGCGCAATAGTCGATAGTTTCCGCGTTCGTTTAAGCGTAGCGGTCCGACACGGCGACTGTCACGATCTGGAAGAAATACAAAACGCTCCGCGAGCCAGCGCGATGGCTCACGAAGCGAAATGAAGTATGAATGGGGCGGCGAATCAACGTTCCCAGAGGGTCGCCCACTCCAGTAGTTGCCGATACGCAGGCGAGCTTATCTTCCGTGTTCGGGATGGGTACGGGAGGCACCTCGCCGCTCTGGCCGCCAA